>JAFOYD010000202.1 GCA_017391545.1 Lachnospiraceae bacterium | reverse complement strand
GCTGCCCTTAATCTCGCAGACATTGTCGTAGCTGATTCCGCCAATGGCGACAGCAGGAATAGAGACAGAAGATACAATCTCACGAAGCTGCTCATTGGTAATCCGAACCGCGTTGGTTTTTGTAGGAGAAGGAAATACTGCACCCACACCCATATAGTCTGCACCGGCGACTTCGGCAATCTTTGCCTGTTCCACTGTCTTGCAGGTAGCACCGATGATAAAATCAGCAGGCACACGCTTACGGATCTCTGCCACAGGCGCATCCTCGATACCTACATGGACACCGTCTGCTCCGCTCTTGATAGCCACATCAACATTATCGTTGATAATGAGCGGCACATTGTATTTGTGGCACAGATTCCGAACCTGAACAGCTTCCTCAATAAAACTGTCCTCATCCAGTTTCTTTTCACGAAGCTGAACAATCGTAGCTCCGCCTTTCAGCGCATCTTCGATCTGTTCCAGAAAGGTCTGTTTGCCGACCCACGCTTGGTCTGTTACGGCATATAACAGTAACATTTTTTCATTGAATTTCATCTTATCCCTCCATGGCTTTCATCAGCCCTGTGACATCCTCACTTATCATCAGACTGCTCATCAAGCAAGCACCGCTGGCTCCCGCATCACGTATCAGAACGATATTGTCAGCATCAATCCCGCCGATTCCATACACAGGAATATCCACGGCAGCACATACATTTCGAAGAAAATCCAGCCCTCTTCCCGGCAAACCTTTCTTACAATCCGTCTCAAACACATGACCAGCGGTGATATAAGTGCAGCCTAAAGACTGTGCTTCCAAAGCGTCCTCCACACTATGGCAGGATGCTCCTATATCTGTGAACTGAGACTTTTGCTCTTGGGTCATTTTTCGAAGCAGATGCAACGGTAAATGTATGGCCTGCGCGTGAAGCGAGACTGCAACATCGGGAAAGCTATGTAAGATACACCGCACATCATGTCTATCGCAAATCTCTATGATTGCCGCTGCCAATGTCTCATACGCTTCCGGTAACATATCTTTTTCACGTAAAATGATTCCTGCTGGATGAGAAGCTGCAATTCGTTCAATCCGCACAAGAAAATCGTCACAGCACAGCTTTCGATTGGTAACACAAAGAATATCAGACATACACATAATCATTCAGAACCGGCTGCAATCCTTCGCCGGACATATCCTCATACATTGTTTCAAAGCTGCGATCATCATCGATCTCGAACTGCTCATCGCCTTTGACAGCATCATCTTCCTTGCCGGTATACTTGCTTTCGTGATCTCCGATGCCGGTAGAGACACCTGCGGAAACCTTGGTAGCGGCAATTTTTACGATACCGTTTCTGAACTCTGCACTCTCACGGGAAGATACAGTAATCCCCACAAACGGCAGGAAAATGCGGTATGCACAGAGAACCTGACACAGCTGTTTTTCGCCTATATCCAGAGGATTGATTTTGTCGTTGTTGATGATCGGACGCAGTCTCGGACAGGACAGCGACATTTCTGCGTGAGGATATTTGCGCTGCAGATAATACACATGAAGTGCGCTTGCCAGAGCATCTTTTCTGAAATCGGACAACCCAAGAAGTGCAGAGAAAGCAACACCTCTCATACCGCCACGGAGTGCTCGTTCCTGTGCGTCAAAGCGATACGGCCATACACGCTTATGTCCAAACAGATGGAGCGTCTCGTATTTATCAGCATCATAGGTTTCCTGGAACACGGTCACATAGTCCACGCCGCATTCATGAAGATAGCGATACTCATCGGTGTTGACAGGGTAAATTTCTACCCCCACCATTCGGAAATACTTTCTTGCCATCTTGCAGGCTTCACCAATATACTGAACATCACTTTTGGCACGACTCTCACCGGTAAGAATCAGGATTTCTTCCATACCGGAGTCAGCGATGATCTTCATTTCATGCTCGATCTGTTCCATATTCAGCTTCATACGGTTGATATGGTTGTAGCAGTTGAATCCGCAGTAAACACAGTAGTTCTCACAATAATTGGCAATGTACAGAGGGGTAAATAAGTAAACCGTATTGCCAAAGTGCTTACTTGTCTCCATACGGGCTTTCTGTGCCATTTCTTCCAGAAAAGGCTCTGCTGCAGGAGAGAGTAACGCCTTAAAATCCTCAACACTGCAAGTCTCGTGATCAAGAGCCGCACGAACATCACGCGCCGTATAGATGGAATAATCAAAGGAATTCATCTGCGATATAACCTGCTGACAAACATCGGATTCGATGATTTCCATGCCCGGTAAATATTCCATGTGATTCTTAAGACTGGATGGATCTGTTTCCAATCTGTGTTTTTTCTCCAGAGCAGCCGGTGACAGATACTCGGAATCTACAAAGAATTGATTTTCCATAAGTTTCCTCCTTAATCACGCAGGAAGCCGGTCAAAGGATCGGAAGCCGAAGCACCGCGAGTCAGTACACGACCAAGTCCGGACAGATATGCTATTCTGCCTGATTCAATAGCCTGACGGAAAGCAGATGCCATCAGAGGAAGATCTCCGGCAGTTGCCAGAGCCGTATTTGCCATAATAGCGGCTGCCCCCATTTCCATAGCTTCACAAGCCTGGGAAGGTCTGCCGATACCGGCATCTACAATAATAGGCAGATCAATTTCATCAATGAGGATCTGAATAAATTCTTTAGTTGCCAGACCCTTGTTGGAACCGATCGGAGAAGCCAATGGCATAATGGTAGCCGCACCGGCGTTGACCATATCACGGGCTGCATTCAGATCTGGGTACATATAAGGCATGACCACAAATCCCTCTTTTGCGAGGATTTCAGTAGCCTTGATGGTTTCCTGATTATCAGGCAGTAGGTACTTGGTATCACGCATGATCTCCACCTTCACAAAATTACCGCAGCCAAGTTCTCTTGCAAGGCGGGCAATACGAACAGCCTCCTCAGCATTTCTTGCACCTGAGGTATTCGGTAAAAGAGTGATACCTTTAGGAATGTAGTCCAGAATGTTTTCATGCTCCTTGGTATTTGCACGGCGAACAGCAAGGGTGATGATCTCTGCACCTGCATCTTTGATAGCTGCCTCAATGAGCTTCATAGAATATTTACCGGAACCCAGGATAAAACGGGAATTAAATTCGTGACCGCCAATGATGAGCTTATCGTTGTTAATCATAATAAATCCTTCTTTCTTATACTTCATATTCGCCTGCGAGAATACGCAGGACAGTGTGTGCTTGATGTGCTGCGCAAAGCATAACACGAGGGGCTACCAGTCCAATAGTATCTGCCACATCGCTGACCTCATCACCGCATAAATAAAATCGTTTCATTATTCTTCGTGTCTTGATGGTGTTTGGGGTATCCATTCCTGCCATGCCGGAAGCCGTAACCAAATAACAGTCGGGTAATTGCTCCAAGACACCATTTACAATCATCGCTTTGGATTCCGCATTGTCGAAAGCTTCGCATACAATATCTGCATCTTTTAGGAGAACTGCGAAATTCTCTTCTGTAATCTTTGCTGTCACAGTTTGGATTTCCGTATAGGGTGCAATCTCTGACAGATTTTCTGCAAGAGCCTCCGCTTTATAGCAGCCAATTTGATTTGCCTTATATTGCTGACGGTGCAGATTGGTAATGTCCACACGATCAAAATCAATCAGCAGCAATTTACCGATACCAGCTCTCGCCAAAGCGATCGCAATATTTGATCCCAGACCGCCAAGGCCGCAAACAGCGACGATTGCTGTCGAAAATCGTTTGTGCAGTTCAAGTCCGTGGCGAGCAATCAATGCATCCATCCATTCGTTTTTAGAAGGAATCAATCAACCACCTCCCACAAAACTAACGACTTCCAAGCTATCGCCATCTTCGAGCGTCGTAGCATCATACTGAGACTTAAATACAATGTCGCCATTACGCTCAACTGCGATTCGTTTGGAATCGTAGTTGGTTGTTGCCAGATACTCTGATACTGTCTTTCCTGCAATATCCAGTTCTGTTCCGTTTACTTTTAACATGATCGC
>JAFOYD010000201.1 GCA_017391545.1 Lachnospiraceae bacterium | reverse complement strand
TCAAGTGATGCCTCTTTATCCGATGTGGTCGTCAATCCGTCTGCTACCTGAGAGCATTTTAATTGTACTCGCACCGCATCTGTCTGCACCCCTGCATCATGAAAGACAAAGCCAATGCCAAACAAAATACTCTGTACCGCCACGCATACCAGCACAAAACTCAAGGTGATGCGAAGTGGCAGTCCATACGCTGATTTCCGGCTCTGTGCAAACACCTCCAACAATAATAAAAGTGATATCGGCGCCACCAGAAACAGGTTGTTGATGATCGGGTAAAGTCCGTTGTTGCTGCCAAGCGGTGTGATCAGGATTGTCACAAGCAAAAAGACCGACCACAGCTTGAATTCCATCTTGCTGTTTTTGTGTAAAAGACACCAGATGCAAAGAAAGATTACCAGCAGCAGATAGACCGTCACCCACTTATACATACTAAAATATGAACTGTAGTCAAAGTCGAACATGCCCCTGCCATAGCAGAACCGAAGCACAACCAGCAGAGCTGCCGTATAAAACGTTTTAAAAACGTTTGTTATTTTGTTTTTGATTTCATCCCTTAAAAATCTGTTGATTCCCCATATAACAAGCATTCCTACTATCATATATCCGAGAAACAGCAACAACCAGACACTGTACTGAATATAATCGCCAAACATTGCCATGACCATCGAGGTCGGCTTATAATCTGTCGCATTGTCCGTCATGCCAAAGAGCGAGCTGATCATCTGTGGATACGACATCACTCCATACCGCGCACAGATGACAGCAATCGGAACCAGAAGTCCCACCAGATAGCCGCCAATGCAGAGCAATGTACGCCTCAAAAGCAGCTGGAACCATGTGTCTTGCTTTCCTTTCTGTGCTGCATCTTTTTGTCTTTTCCAGAAGCACCAGCACCACAACGGCAGGATAAACGCCATATAGGTGATATTTGGCATTCTCACCGCCACGCAAAGTCCCAGAATCACACCTGAAGCAATAAAATACCTTGTATTATCTTTTGTAATCGCAGTGAACAACAGCATCGTTGCAACTGTCATCAGAAGATATCCGAGATAATGATATAAAATAACAACCGGTGACCAGCAAAGTGACAATGCCACGAGCTCAGCAAGAAACAATAGAACTGGTATCCCCTTATGTTCTTTACCATAATGCCCATATAAAAACAGATAGACTGCCGCTGCCACCATACCGATCATCAGACCACAATAGATATTCATACCAATCCAGCGGTCACCAAAGGGAAGTTTCGATAAAAGCACGCCCGTTATATTTGCCAGATAAGTCGCAAGCTTCCACATCTGATCCATACTGCCAAAAAAGTGGTAATTTCCAAGAGCATAACCTGCATCCATCAGGTCAAGTCCCCTTGTTGCATTTCTAAGCGGATACAGAAGCAGTATGACAGCCGGCAGATATTTCATGATATTTACTTTTTTCTTTTGTTTCAAATCATCTGTCTTAATCATTATCGTTCCTTGCTTATTTTTATTTCGATTTCAATCCCGCGCAAAGCTTCTTTACACTGCTCAATATTACGATCCTTAAAAGCTCTATTCCTGTACAGATCAGATACACAGCAAGCACCGTAAGAATCATATGTGCCAGAAATCCGACCACCGTATTACCCAGCTGTGCTTCGCAGTGAAACCACTTTGGCCACTCGTTTCTGATATTCATATGCTCATGAATCAGATAGACGCCAAAGGTCGCTTTGGAAAGCAACACAATCGGCTTTCGGAATCGCTCTGACAGCGCACCTTCCTGATTCTGTGCAAATGAAAGGAAAAGTCCGATGGCACCTGTATAGCAGAACAGGAAATTATAGGTATATCCATAGTTAATCAGATCCTCAAGCTTTCCTGTTCTAAGATAAAATATTCTGATTACAAAAAAAGAAGCAAAAATGACTGCCGCACTGCCAAGATAAAGCGCTATTGCTCTAAAACGGCTTTTCAGCCATTTAATCTCATATCGCCTCAAATACGCCCCTGTCAGATACAAAATAATGAACCATATGAGATCATAGCCGTATTTATCCCAGGGAAGCTGCATCGGAATCACGGTCTTGGAAACGCTGAAAATCACTAACAGTCCTGCAATCAGATAACCCGTTTCCTTTTGCTTCAAATGCATGACGCCTGCATTCAGGAATGGCATCAGCAGGCACAGCTCCACATAAGATGTGGCAAACCAGTAATGCTCTGTCACAATCGGGAAGCAATAAGAAAAAAACTGATACAGGTCAAACTGCTGTGCACCAATCACCAGTGCGATCAGACCAATTCCCATCGAATAAAAGAACACCTGTCGCCATACTCTCAGTGGGCGTTTCAACACCTCTAAAAAGGAACGTTGATCGTTGTCCATCTGGCTGCCTGCCGTATTTACTCCAAAGTAGCCACTGATCAAGACATATACATTGACTGCCACCAGACAAAGCGCCTCGACAAGCCATGCCGTATACCCTGTTGCCGTCATATCCACTCTTGCCGGATCACCAAGCAGGCCACCCTTACTGAGATAATGCAGGCACACAATCATTATCATTGCCACGATGCGAAGCAGTTCATAATTTAGTTGTCGTTCCTTTTTTGCTGTCATATCTTCCCTCGTTTCATCACTACTTGATCTCAATCTGATTGCTTTTCCGCCAAAGCAAGCGCCAGAAGGTGCCTCGCAATGCGCAGTGCCCCTTTACCATCAATAAGCTGTCTTTCCTGCTCATGAAGCAGACTTCGGTAATCCTTTTGGCTGACACATTTTTTCATCGCCGCCACAGCCTTTGCTGTCACAGCACCTGCATCCAATGCAAAACAGCCTGCATTAACGATGTCTGTCATCTGTTCCAAAGCCTCGGCTCCCTGTCTCTGGTTCTCGGCAAAGTAAAATACAATCATCGGAACGCCAAGCGAGCTTACCTCATAAATAGTACTTCCTGTCGCTGATAACACAATATCACTTTTTAAGAGCAGACTCCGCATATCCTTTACATTTTCATGAACCGTTACATTGTCACAGGTCTGATACCTGCTCTTTAACTGCTGCGCAAAGCTGTTGAATGGCCCACTGATGACATGCCAGTGTATTTTCTGATCTGACAAATCGCTGTCACTTAGAAATGTATCCATCAATGCTCCTGCTGCAAAGCAGGGATCACTTCCTCCTGTCGTTATTGTAACATCTGTTACTTTGTCTTTTACAACGTACTTCGAAGGTAATTGAAATGCCTTTCGAAGCGGCATGTATTCCACTCCCAGCAGTACCTGTCCGGGATGTCTGTCATGGCAGGTGCTCTCCCTGTCATCGCCAGACTGCTTCTGATAATTTGCTTCAAGCTGTGTCCCGTAAATGTTGTAATTGATCAACAGATCGACCGGATATGGCTCACCCATATCCTCCAGGCAGGCTACCTTTGCAAGCTGTCCAAGCGCCATATAATATTCTTCACTGACCTGATAGCTGTCCACTAAAATAATATCGTTTTCCTTGTCTAAAAGCTTCGCAAGCTGTGGAAGCTCGGACATCATGTCCCGGTAATCAGTATTTAAGACAATGCTTTGAAAGCCTCTGTCTGAAATCAGGTGGCAGCATCCCTCGTCAGCTGTGAGAAAGACAGGCTTTGGCTGTCCATCCATTTCTGCCACAGCCTCTGCAATCGAGAGGCAACGCATGACATGTCCCATGCCAATCTCCGTATTTCCGTCTGCACGTATATATAGCATCTTGATCACCTACTATTTTATAGTCTTTCGCACCAGCATAAAGGCTTCTGCCCGTTCCATGCCTGCTGCCATACCACGTGTCTTTGAAAGCACATTCATTCCCTCAAGGCTTCTTGGATGTGGGAATTCGCAAAGCTCAGATACATAGCAGTTCATTGCCTGTTCTTTTTTGTCATAGTAATCTGTAATATCCACAAACACGTTAGGACTAAATGCCGGCTGTGCACTGTAGTCAAAATTCCACTCGGAGGAGGAAAGCGTCTCAAATGCATAAATCTCCTCCACACAGTAATCACCAATTGGTCTTGTCGCCGTCAGCACTGCGCGCGCCGTATACTGATGGTCTACGTTCAGATCACCGCTGTAATGTGTATAAACAATCTCAGGCTTCAGCTCGCGAACCTTCTGCTCTACCACCTTGACAATGTCCAGCAGATCGACATCGTCAAAACGGTTATCTGGGAAATCAGCAAAAAACACCTCGCGATATCCTACTGCCTTTGCACTCTCCAGCGTATTTTTATGAAGCTCGTCAACCACTTCCCTGCTGACATCCTCACGATGCACTGCGCGGGAAGTCTGTCCCTCCCCTAAAATGATGGCATAGACCGCATCGCCCATTGCAACATGTCTTGCCACCGTTGCTCCAACACCAAGAATCTCATCGTCTGGATGTGCTGCCACTACCAAAACTGTCTTCATATATAATCCCTAAGCCTTTCTTTTAAACATAACCTTTGCAGTCATCTCCTGTCCGTCTTCGGAAAGGTGTGCCTGCTCAAACTCCAGTCTGTAATCTCCAAATTCCAGATATGCCCTTGGGTACCCTTCCGCATCAAGCATCCTGATATAATCATAAATTTTATCTATTTCCATATCAGATGTTATCTGTCCATTCTCCGGCTTTCTTCGTTTAAATACCACAGGTTCTCCTTCCTGCGGAACCGGCGTAAGCTTCTCAGCAAGAAAGCATGGAATCATCTCATGAAAAATAACATCTGAGCAGCGCACAAAGATTTCCTGCGCACTTCCCGTAAGCGATAACGGCCGTTTCATATAGACAGGACCTGCATCAATCTTCTCTGTGACTCTGATCGCAGATATCTTTGTCTCCTTGTGGCCACGCACAATTAGATTCTGCAGTGGACTCCCACCGCGCCCATATGGAAGGTCTGTCATGTGGAACACCACACACTCCCAAT
>JAFOYD010000019.1 GCA_017391545.1 Lachnospiraceae bacterium | reverse complement strand
GGCTGTGTCACGCAGGATAACTTTGATAGTCTGCTTTTTGATCTTGAGGATGTGGGCGCAGAAATTAAGGCATATATGCTCCGCTACAAAGAGGAACATTTTGGTCAGACGGATGCTTTTGCAGCATTTGATTTAGATTGGTAGTAAAAAAGAAGTCTCGTCAGAGACTTCTTTTTTGGTACCAGGTATATAAAGGATGATGACTATTTCTGATACTTTTCCATCAGGTAATCGGTAACTGCTGTCCTGATTTCGTTCTGAGCCATGTAGCCTTCGCCGTACATTTCTTTCATGCTGGTCACATATTCTTCGCCGTTTTCTTCTGTCATTTCTGCAATGACAGTGTCCATGTCGATCGTGAGTCCTGCATCCTCAAAGATTGCCTGATATACAAGGGCACTCTTTACTGTTTCTTTTGCACGTTCTGTGAGTTCTTTTTCATAAGCGAACTCATCATTGATTTCCTCTCCTCTTGTATCCCATACATTCTGGTAGGATTCCATTCCGTAGGATGAGAACATCTGATTGTAGTACTGCATCATATACTCATCATTATACTTTGTGGTAGACTTCACTGCCTTCAGATATGCAGAAGGATATGATTTTACAGTGGAGTTGTCCACAATGTAATTTGTGAGATATTCCTCAAGGTGCTGCTTGTAGAAACGGTCTTCTACCGAAGCGCGATACTCAGCTGCTGTAGAGACACCTTCATCAGCGAGGTTCGCAGCGACAAATTCATCCGTAAGCTCTGGTGTTACATTGATACCATTGATGGTAACTGCAAAGCTTGCATCCTTGCCGGCGACATCTTCGCCCTGATAGTCTTCAGGGAATGTAACTTCTACAGTAACATTTTCGCCCGGCTTGTGACCGATGAGCTGCTGCTCGAAATCATCGACAAATGAGCCGGAGCCGATTGTCAGGTCATAGCCTGCGCCGATGCTGTTTCCGCCTTCAAACTCAACACCGTCGATGGTTCCTACATAATCAATATTGACTTCATCACCGTCAGCGATGACAAGTGATGCATCTGTGCTGAGTTCCTTGTGTGATTCCAGTGTGGACTGGATGTCTGCGTCAACTTCCTCTGCTGTGGCAGCGACTTCGTCTTCCGGAACAGAGATGTTTGCATAGTCTGCCAGGGTGAGTGCATCCTTTACATTCACACCGTCGATCTTGCCGTCTGTGGTCAGTCCGGCACTGAGATTAGAGTCTGATTTCGTGCGGGTTGCAGTCAGATAAATGCTCTTTCCTGCAAAAAATACGATCACTGCCACGATTGCGGCAACGATTGTGATACTGACGATTCTGGAGGCAAGCTTGTGACGCTTCTCCTTCGCAACCTCCTTCTTGCGCTCTTCGCGTTTTGCCTTACTCTTGCTGATTTCGGCATTTTCATTCACATTTGTGTTTTTGTCCTTTGCCATTTTTATAACCTTCCCTTTCGATATTACGGTAATCAAAACCTTATATTAATCTATCACAAAAAAAGTGAAAAATAAAGTGGTTACCATAAATTCACATATTTTTCATAGATATAATAGCACCTTGACAAGAATGGAATTTTCAGACTATACTAGTAATATATGTGTTTTGACTAAAAATAATAATATGGGAGCAGGTGAGGCGAATGAATGTAGAAGATATTCCGGTACCGGCAATGGCGGCAATCAGAGTCAGCAAGGAAGGAAAATCTGCGGTATTTGAGACGACGGTCATCCAGACGACTGACAATAAATATATCTATACGATGCCGATCAGAGTGGACGATAAGCTTGTGAATTTTGATGCACCGGGAGCGCGAAAAGAGATCAAGATCGAGTTTGCTCCGTTTGAGTTCTATGAGTGGAGAAATATCTCCATTATCAGATTTATAGAGGATGGCAAGAGTTATCTCAGAATCAGGACCAGGACTCCGGGAACAAAGGCGCTTGCATGGCCTGATAAACCTGTCAATACTTCCAAAAGGAAAGCGGTTCCTGTGCTCATACCGGAGGAAGTGCAGGCAGAAGGTGAGGCAAATTGAGGAAAACAGCAGTTGTTTTGACAGCAGTGATTGGAAGCGCATTGATTGCAGGATGTCAGGCAGATTTCCCGTCACAGGATACGGACGGTTATGTGAAGGAAATCGTCAATGATGTAAAGGAACAGGCAGTACAGGAGCTGAAAAAAGCTTTCGCAAGTGAAGTCAGTGATTTTTTTGCGAGTGATGATCTGTCGGTTACACTTGGCATGACTGGTGAGGAAAAGGAGCAGCTGGAGAAATCCATCAGGGAGTACATTGATGCGTACAGCAAGGATGAACAGAAGCTTGGCGAAGCGAAAGAGGAAGTAGAGAAACTTTTTGAAAATGCAGATGGCCTGACTGCAGAAGAGCTTCAGAACAAGGTAAAGAAAATATTTCAGTAACTATGAAGGTACTGAATAGTTACATATTTCAACAGTAAAAAACCCGCATGTTACATCATGCGGGTTATTTCTGCTCCTTGCTTTGTCCTTAAGTCATAGAAAACATCGTTGATATAGATTGTAGGACGCGACAGCGCATCCTCGTGGATCTCCGTGATTCGTCCGGTCAGATTTCCGGTAACGCATACACGCCTGCCGACGTACATATTTGCGATGCGGGTGAGAATGGCTTTGGCATGCTGGCCATATCTCGCAAATCCCTGTTGTTCAAAGACGCGGATCGCCTGAAACGGAGTCAACGCCACGCGCTGCGCACGGGGATGCGTCATTGCCTCATAAGTGTCTGCAATCGCTGCGATCAGGGCAAACGGATCGATGCGGTTTTCCTTTAGTCTGGCAGGATATCCACTGCCGTCACAGCGTTCATGATGCATGATCATCACGCTTACGACATGCGGAGGTAATTTTCTGTTTTTCACAAGCTCATAGCCCAAATGAATATGGTGCTGCATCTGTATAAATTCCTCCGGAGTGAGCTTGTCAGGCTTCCACAGGAGCTCATCAGCAATTTTGGTCTTGCCGATATCAAAGATAAATCCTGCTACAGTCAGATTATCCAGATCTTCATCACTCATGCCGATCCATTTTCCAAATACATAGCATAGAAGTCCACAGTTAAAACAATGAATGTAAGTGATTTCATTTTCATTCGGCATCATGTTGTACAGGTAATCCAGAAGCTGCTCCCCATTCATGACAGACGCCATGATATCATCACGCAGGGATAGAAGCTTTGGAATATTCAGCTCAAGACCGGTATCAAGCGTGCGCATGATCTTGTGAAAGGAATTGAGCGCATGCGTATAGGTCTCATTGAAAACCTGAAAATACGAATTCTGATTCAGATACTTATAGTGTGTCATGTCAATTTCTTCCGGTTCGCTCAATGTCACCTCGTCAAAATTATATTCACACAAGGTCTGTATATCCTGCTGTGTCAATGCAGTGTTAGCTTTTAGCAACAATACTCTTGCAGGGGTGTAGATGTCATCATATATTACCATTCCGGGTTTTAAAGATTGGGTTGATAATTTATACATATAAATTCACCTCACGTACTTAAACATAATAAAAAGTCTTTATATAGATAATACCATAAATTGACTGAATTTGTATACACAAAATGAAAAAATGACAAAAAAATCTGCGACAGGATACGTGTAAACATAACAAAAACTTATGTTAATATTCACGATTTCCAAATAAAGGATTGCATAACAAATTTACATATGCTAATATTTAAGAAATCAGGTAATTAAAAACTGATGATTAAGCTCTGGTGCTCAGCCTGTTTTGTGAAGCGATCTGAGCGAGGGGACTAATCATATATCTGCTTTGATTGATACGACGGCATGTACGCGCATGTGTCGGATGCACCTTGAAAATTGTCGCAGCCAGTTTTGATTTTATGGTTACGATACGGTTACTGTTCAGACAAGATCTGACAGTAATGAGAGAATTACTACTTATTTACAATACGGACTAGTATTGAGTACAGTCTGTTAAGGAACTACGTATGTTAAGCAGCTTGAATTTTGTACCGGATGGAATTTAACATATAACATTGAAAAGGGTTGAAAGGGGAACAACAAACATGTTAGTAGCAAAGAGAGAAGTATTTAAGAAAGCTGATATTACAAGTATGAAACCAATGATCAGGAAGAGCCAGTCTACAGGAGAGATGGTAGCAGGCTTTTTGAATCCTGAGACAGGTGATTTTCAGGTAGCAATGGAAATCAATGATGAGAGAGATATTGATGCATTTCTCGAAGAGTATGACTTATCAGTCGTAATGATTTCCAAGATGTAATTTCCTGTTTGGAATTTACAATTCATAATACTACAGAAAAGTTAATATTGGATCAAGGTGTAGATCAAGGCGAAAAGGCGGGAGCAGATGGGACTGTTCCCGTTTTTTTCATCCTCGATTTTGGCTTTACCATTATAGAAAGTATGTTATAATGGTTATTAATATACATATGAGAGGATCGTGAAAAGCATGATGATAAAAAAGGAATTTTATATTCCTTCGGCGGACGGGGTGCACAGGCTCCATGTGATACTGTGGGAGCCTGACACAGAGGTCAAAGGAGTTGTGCAGATTTCGCATGGAATGATTGAGATGGTCGAGCGCTATGAGGATTTTGCGCTGTTTCTCAATCGTCATGGATATGCAGTCATCGGAAATGACCATCTCGGACATGGACTGACCGCTGGAAATAACAGTGACCTGGGATATATTTGTCCAAGTAATATGAGCGCCACAGTTGTTGCGGATCTTCACAGGGTGACAAAATGTGCCAAAAAAAAGTTCAAAAATGTACCGTACTTTCTGTTTGGACACAGCATGGGATCCTTCATGGCACGAAGATATCTGATGCGGTATGGTATGGACGTGGATGGAGCGATTTTGGCAGGAACCGGAGCACAGAGCAGTCTGATTCTTGCCATAGGAAATCTGCAGTCGGGTTTTGTCAGAATGATATTGGGGGATCGTTATCGTTCAAGATTTCTTAAGGCGAGTGCCTTTGGCTCATACCAGAGACGGATTCCGCATCCGAGAACCCAGAGCGACTGGCTTACAAGAGATGTGGATGTCGTTGACTTTTGCCTGTCCAATAAATACTGCAATTATCTGTTTACGGTCAATGGATACCGAACGATTTTGGAGGTCCTTTCCTATATACAGAAAAAGGAAAACATTGACAGAATCCCCAAGGAGATGCCGATTTTGCTGATGTCGGGGGGACAGGATCCGGTAGGAAATTATGGAAAGGGCGTCAAAAAGGTATATGACTCCTACAAAAAGGCAGGGATACAGGACGTGTCGATGAAGCTTTATCCAGATGACCGACATGAGATTCTAAATGAGCTGAATAAAGACATTGTTTATCAGAATGTGTTAAAATGGCTGACGCAGCATATCGGGTGAGGTGACACATGACAGGATTACGTGTGATAGACAACACAAGCAGTGATGAAAAGTATATGAGAGAGGCCATCCGGCAGGCAAAAAAGGCGTATGCACTGGGAGAGGTTCCGATCGGCTGTGTGATCGTGCATGAAGGAAAGATCATCGGACGCGGTTACAATCGCAGAAACACAGATAAAAATACGCTTTCTCATGCGGAGATCACAGCCATTCGCAAGGCGAGCAGGGTAATCGGTGACTGGCGGCTGGAGGAGTGTACCCTGTATGTGACGCTGGAGCCTTGCCAGATGTGCGCAGGGGCTATTGTTCAGGCGCGCATTCCCAAAGTGGTGATGGCGTGTATGAATCCCAAGGCAGGATGCGCAGGCTCGATTCTGAACATCCTTGATATGCCACAGTTCAATCATCAGGTTGAGGCAGTCCGCGGCGTGCTTGAGGAAGAATGTTCGCAGATGCTTAAGACCTTTTTTAAGGAGCTTCGCGTCAGGAACAAAGCGGAAAAGGAGCTCAAAAAAGCTTCGGTTGACAATATATAGCTGGCATTGTAATATTGAGATAATCTAAGGGAAAGGAAAGGTTTGTTATGGATGAGATAGCGGTGCTGATACCATGCTATAATGAAAGCAAAACGATTGAAAAGGTAATTAAGGATTTTAAAGCAGCGCTTCCGGAGGCTGTGATCTACGTATACGATAATAATTCAAAAGACGGGACAGATGAGATTGCCAGAAAAGCAGGCGCGGTGGTGCGCTATGAGTACCAGCAGGGAAAGGGAAATGTCATCCGCAGGATGTTCCGCGAGATCGATGCGAAGTGTTACATCATGACAGACGGTGATGATACGTACCCTGCTGATGAAGCAAGAAAGCTCTGTGATGCAGTGTTACAGAGAAATGCCGACAT
>JAFOYD010000018.1 GCA_017391545.1 Lachnospiraceae bacterium | reverse complement strand
GGCTTATGATGGGGATGACCTCGGAGCTACCTACACAAAGGAAAAGACAAGCTTTAAGGTATGGGCACCGACAGCGTCAGAGGTATCATTGAATCTTTATGAGCAGGGCGATGGTGATAACCTTATAGAGACAATCCCGATGACTGCACAGGAAAAGGGTGTGTGGTTCTGCGAAAAGCAGGGAGATTTGAATGGCGTGTACTATACCTATTCCATTAAGATCGGAAACAAGACAAATGAGGCAGTTGACCTTTACGCCAGAACAACTGGTGTAAACGGTGACAGAGGTATGATCATAGACCTGGCTGCTACGAATCCTGAAGGATTTGAGAATGATGTCAGACCTGCATTTGAGAATCCTACAGATGCAGTAATCTATGAAATTCATGTAAGAGATCTTTCGTCAGATGAATCATCAGGTATCAAGAATACAGGAAAATTCCTCGGCTTTACAGAGACGGGAACAACCAATCCGGACGGTCTTTCCACAGGTATTGACCATATCAAGGATTTAGGCGTGACACATGTACAGATTCTTCCAATGTACGATTATGCCACAGTAGATGAGACAAAGCTTGATACACCACAGTTCAACTGGGGTTATGATCCGAAGAACTACAACGTACCGGAAGGATCCTACAGTACAGATCCTTATCATGGTGAGGTTCGTGTCAATGAGATGAAGCAGATGATTCAGGCGCTTCATGCAAACGGACTGCGTGTCAATATGGACGTAGTATATAACCATACCTTTAATGTGGAAGGCTCATGGTTCCAGAAGACCGTACCTGACTACTATTACAGAAAAGTGGGCGAGAATTATTCCAATGCATCAGGCTGTGGCAATGAGATTGCTTCAGATCGTGCAATGGCCCGCAAATATATTGTCGATTCCGTTGTTTATCTGGCAAAGGAATATCATATTGACGGATTCCGTTTTGACCTGATGGCAGTTCTTGATATCGAAACAATGAAGGCAGTCAGAGCAGCTTTGGATGAGATTGATCCATCCATCATGGTATACGGCGAGGGCTGGACAGGCGGTGACTGTGCAATTCCTTCAACACAGCAGGCATTAAAGGCAAACATTTATCAGATGGAAGGTGTCGGCGCGTTCAGCGATGACATCAGAGATGCGATCAAGGGTAATGTATTTGACTCTGAGGACAAGGGCTTTGTAAGCGGCAAGGATGGCATGGAGGAAAGCCTTAAGTTTGGTATTGTTGGTGCAACGCCGCATCCACAGGTCATGGTATCACAGAATGAAAAGGGTACCAGAAGCTGGGCAGGACAGTCGACACAGAGTATCAACTATGTATCCTGCCATGATAATCTTACCTTCTGGGACAAGCTCGCTATTTCCAACAAGGATGACAGTGAGGCAGACCGTATCAGGATGAATAAGCTTGGAAGTGCAGTTATCATTACTTCACAGGGCGTGCCATTCTTCCAGGCAGGAGAGGAAATGCTTCGAAGCAAGCCGTCTGCAACGGTAGAGGGAGGCTTTGATGAGAACAGCTATACATCTCCAGATTCTGTAAACAGCATCAAGTGGGCAAACAAGGCAAATGTAGCAGATACATATGAGTATTATAAGGGACTGATCGCATTCCGTAAGGCGCATTCAGCACTTCGTATGACAACAGCAACGGATATTCAGAACAATCTGACCTTTATGAGCGGTCTTGATGCAAATGTGGTAGCATATACCATTGCAAACAATGCAAATGGAGACACAGCGGAGAAAATCGCAGTGATTTTCAATGGAAACAAGGATGCTGTCGATGTGAAGCTTCCTGCAGGTTCATGGGAGATCTGCGTCAATGATCAGAAAGCAGGTACAGCTTCTGTAGGTACAGCAGAAGGAACCGTATCAGTGGCAGGTATCTCTGCGATGGTACTTGTACAGGGCGATGATACAATCGTGAAGGCAGACGATAAAAATGACACAAGTGTCAGCACAGGAACGACGACAGAGAAGTCTTCCAGCAAGGCACCTCTTGTTGCAGGCGGTGTTGTTGCAGCAGTGATCGCAATCGTGGCTGGTATCTTTATCAAGAAACGCAAGAAATAAATATAAATTTTTTCCGAAGAGGGAGCTTTCGAGCTCCCTTTTTATGTTTACCTTGTGTAAAGGCAAAGATTCTGTTATACTCAAAGCTAAGGGTTAAAGTATGGGGATACGAGCCCTACTAATATGAAGGAGGAGATACAAATGACACAGGCAAAGATATGCATTATGATTGCCATCGTGGCATACCTGGGGGTAGTGCTTTTTATAGGATACCTCTATTCAAAAAAGAACAAAAACACAGACGACTTTTATCTGGGAGGCAGAAAGCTTGGTCCGATCGTCACAGCGATGAGTGCTGAGGCATCTGATATGAGTAGCTGGCTTTTGATGGGACTTCCCGGAGTGGCATACCTCACCGGTATCGCAGATGCGGGATGGACTGCAATCGGACTTGCACTTGGAACATATGTAAATTTCCTGATTGTTGCAAAGAGACTCAGACGGTATTCAAAGGTAGCGAACAATTCCATCACGCTGCCACAGTTCTTCAAGAACAGATACCATGATGACAGCAACACTTTGTTAATTATTTCAGCAATTATCATTGTCGTATTCTTCATTCCATATACCGCATCAGGTTTTGCGGCATGTGGCAAGCTGTTTGCGAGCTTATTTGGTGTAAATTATATGACGGCAATGGTCATCAGTGCAGTGATCATCGTAGGCTATACGACACTCGGCGGATTTCTGGCTGCCTCAACGACAGACCTGATCCAGAGTATCGTGATGTCAATTGCATTGATCATTGTACTCGTATTTGGCGTGAATGTCGCAGGCGGAATTGATGCGGTAGCAGCAAATGCGAAAGCACTTCCAGGATACCTGACAATGTTCGGTTCCTACGATGCAACGACAGGATCTGCGAATAGCTATGGATTTATCACGATCGTGTCAACACTGGCTTGGGGACTTGGATATTTTGGTATGCCTCATATTCTGCTTCGCTTTATGGCAATTGAGGACGAAAGCAAACTGAAAGTGTCAAGAAGAATCGCAAGCGTATGGGTAGTAATCTCCATGACAGTAGCAGTACTGATTGGTATTATTGGATATAGCATGAGCAAGGTCGGCGCAATCAGTGCACTGACAGGTGCTGATTCAGAGACGATCATTGTCAGGATTGCAGACCTGATGAGCCAGCACGGTGTATTGGCTGCATTGATGGCAGGTGTCATCCTTGCAGGCATTCTGGCATCGACGATGTCAACCGCAGACTCCCAGCTTCTGGCTGCGTCTTCGGCAGTATCATCCGATATGCTTGGCGAGAAGCTGCAGAAAAGTGATAAGGGCGGTATGATTGCAGCGCGTGTTACCTTGCTTGTGATTGCGATCTTTGCAGTGATTTTGGCAAAGGATCCAAACAGCTCCGTTTTTGCAATCGTGTCCTTTGCATGGGCTGGCTTTGGAGCAGCTTTTGGACCGGTTATGCTGTTTTCATTATTCTGGAAGCGCACCAACCGTTTTGGCGCTCTGGCAGGTATGATTTCCGGTGGTCTGATGATTTTCGTGTGGAAATACCTGGTAAGACCGATGGGAGGCGCATGGAATGTCTATGAGCTTCTGCCTGCATTTATCGTAGCATGCGTGATGATCGTGGTTGTGAGTCTGCTGACTCCTGCACCGGACAAATCCATCACAGATGAGTTTGAAGAAGCAGCAAAGAAAAAGTAAGATTTTAAAATTGAATAAAAATTAATAACGTTTTTACAGCTCCCGGAGATTATCTGAGTCGATGATTCTCTGGGAGCTTTTTTGTGGGATATACTTTTAGATACTTAAAAATTAAAATATACCTTGACAGGCGATGTATATGGTAGTATAGTGTATATCAACAAATAAAATACTTTGCCAAAAGTAGATATAAAGGTAACTGTTCATCAGGCATACGCATTTACTGCGGATGCCGTGAGAAAACGTAGATTCAACAGGAACAAATCCATCACCGAAGGTGATTTTGCATGGATTTGTTCTCGTAACTATGAAGATGCTGAATAGTTACGTATAAAGAGAGAGGAGGAAACATATGTCAATTACATCAGACATTCTGAGGGGACACACAGATGCCATCATTCTTTCGCATCTGCTAGAGCAGGACAGCTACGGTTATCAGATCAACAAAGATATTATGAAAAAGACCGACAATCAATATGAGCTGAAAGAAGCAACACTGTATTCGGCGTTCCGTCGGCTGGAGCAGTCCGGCTATATTAGAACCTACTGGGGTGATGAGACAGTAGGTGCCAGACGCAGATACTATGCGATAACGGATGACGGCAGAAAGGCATATCAGGGCTACAAACAGGAATGGCAGGAAGCCAAGGAAATGATCGACCAGTTACTGAAATAGGTTAATATTTATGAGGAGGAAGTTACGAATTATGAAAGAAAAAATCAGACAGCATTTTAACAAAATTTTTGCAGATGCGCCCAAGACGAGGAAGGCACTTGACTTGAAGCAGGAGATGATGCAGAATGCGATGGACAAATTTGATGATATGGTGGCAGACGGGTATTCCGAGGAGGATGCATACCAGAATGTTATCGAGTCGATCGGTGACGTAAGTGAGTTGTTTTCAGAGGTAGAGGAAAAAAATCTCCTGACATTGTCAGAGAAGGATAGAAAGAAAAAGGCAATGCTCACCGCAGTGGCAGTAGGGCTGTATATCCTTGCAGGTGCAGTATTCTTCCTGTTTGGTATCCTTAGTGATATGCCAGGAAGCTTTGGCTTTGACATGGCAGCGTTAGGATTTGTGATCGCAGCGTTCATTTGTATCATTCCGACAGTGATGCTTGTGTATGCAGCAAATATGTACCCGGACTATATGAAAAAGGAGAAAGCAGACATGGTCGAAAAGTACAAGGAAGAAAAGTATATCGATAACAAGGAAAAGGCACTTCGCAAATCAATCAGCTCCCTTTTATGGACAATTACATTGGTTATCTATTTTGCTATTAGCTTTACAACACATGCATGGTATATCACTTGGCTGATTTTCCCGATTGCAGCCTGTGCGGAGAATGTTCTCAGACTTGTATTTTCGCTTCGGTCAGAGGATAAGAAAGAAGAAAAGCACTTATAGGGAGGAGCGGATCATGAGAAACATCAAGATTGGCCTGATTGTAATTTTCAGTCTCATCGCTATCTGGCTTGGGGTTGTGATGGTAAGAGGAATTACGGGGCACGGCATTTTTTATGTCAGAAATAATGCGGTAGATACTTCATCACAGGATATGCGGCTTGTACTGGATGAAGAGTTAGCACTTGACGGAATTGATGATATTCGTGTGTTTTATGGTATGAATGGAAATGATGTATATATTTATGAAGGCGAAGGAAACACGCTGACTGTCAAAGAATATCTGGGTTCCGGCATCAAGGATAACGAGGCTTCGACTGTATCGGTAAATGGTAGTATACTTGAAATCAAGGGAAAGAAACGAAATACTAGTGGATTTTCATTCTTTTTCCACATCGGAACATCCAACTTTGGCAATGGCAGCTATACAGAGATCTGGTTACCTTCTTCGTATAAAGGAAGGCTAAAACTTCAGACTGCAAGTGGTGACATCACAGCAGAACAAAATATTGCATTGAATAATTGGTTTGAAGCCACGAGCCTAAGTGGTACAATCAGCATCCCGGGCGTGGATGCACAAGCGGTTGTCATATCAGGCACGAGCAGTGACATTAAGATTGATGACATCAATACCAATACAACCCGTACAAATGCGATCATTGATATCGCTACGACAAGCGGTGACATGGAGTTCAAGAAGCTAAACGGCAAGGTAAGTATCACGACCACGAGCGGATACGTCACTGCAGAAACAATTACAGGAGATGCAAAGTTTGCGTCTACAAGTGGGGACATCAAAGTAGGACATATTGATGGAAATGTGGATGCTACAAGTACGAGCGGGTTCGTCAGAATCAGTGAAGGCAGTGGCGCAAGGAAAGTATCGACAACTTCAGGAGACATCACACTGGAAGGCATGAATGGCGACTTTGATATCAGTACTGCAAGCGGCGAAATTTCAGTAACAGATGATAAGGGTGCAGGAAGCATCGAGACGATCAGTGGTGATGTGCGTCTTGAACTTGCAGAGCTTGCAGGAAATCTGGATATCAATACGACGAGCGGTTATGTTGACATGAAACTGTCTAAGATGGATTCCTTTGCATTTGAGGTGAATACGACAAGCGGTGAGATCGATACCTTTTTTGACGACAACCTGAAGTTTTCAAAAAGGGGAAACAGTGCCGAAGGTACTTATGGCAGCAATACACAGGGAAACAAAATCGACATCGAAACGACAAGTGGCGATGTGCGTATCACGAAGAATTAAGGGTGGTAGGAAATGATACCATATGCAATATTCAGCGCAAAATTGGATATCGATAATAGACCAGGTGTACCAGCATTTTGTGCAGGTACACTTGAAGTCTGTGCGCTTGAACTGTCGACAGAAGGTTTTATCTTTCGTGTTTCATCAGACATAGGAATAACAGAGATTGAAAGTGCGGGCAGTATATGTCTGCACTTTTATCGCTTTGAAAAGGCAGATTACAGGGAACTGAAATATGACAAGAATATGACAGGAATGTCATCTTTTGAAATCCATATGGAACAGGGGGAGTCCACAGAATATTATCATGTTTACCGATTTAAGACGGATGATTGGGAATATCAGTCCTGCGCCAATCAGCTTATGAGAGAATACATGCGGTATATCGACCTCAAATTAGAGGACAATGATGCGCTGCTCTCGGAGAAGCTGACAGGATATCCGTCAAAGGGAGAGGAAATCGATGTGGATTGTCTTGAATCATTGCGAAAACAGTGGTTTTCACACTTTACCGGGGACGAGTGGAACGGTGTGGATGAAAGTTGCTATGAACTTGGTGTGAGCATTGACAACACAGAAGCTTATGAGAACTATCTCGGACTTTGCATTCAGGACTTTATGAGGGAGTATTGGCTCAAAAACGGATTTGATGGCAGCGCGCACCCGATTACAAAGATAAAGATAAGTTATCTCTATATCGGAAATCAGTTCTGCCATTTGCTCTTTCCGAAATCTGAACAGCTTTTTCGTATTCTTGAAAAAGCGGTGCGGGAAGGAATCAAGCCGGTTGTCGTGTTTACTTATCTGCAGGAACACGATATTGCAGAGGTACACACATTGATTGAACGACTCGGAATATGGTGCAAGACAAAGAATCAGCGGATTGAGCTTGTCGTGAATGACTGGGGAATGTTGTCGATGATTGCGAATGTGCCAGATCATGATTGGTTTGATATTACCCTTGGCGTTCTCCTAAACAAACGGCGAAAAGACACAAGACTACAGTACAAGAACGGGTCAGAGCATATGCTTCTGCGTGAAAATGCACTGCAGTCAGAGGCGTACTGCCGTTACTTGCAGGAAAATTTTAACGTATCGCGTGTATCTCAGGAAAGTTGTGGCTACCACTATGACCTCCCATCAGGCACATTGAAATCCACACTGCTTTTTCCGTTTTATCAGATGAATACTTCGCAGCACTGTACCCTTTATGCGGATATCAAAAATGGTGCCAGAGGCAGGCAGTGTGCAGTGACGCAGTGCCCGGAGTATTGTAGTAGCCAGGCATTTCTCTATCCTACAATGCTTAATATGGTCGGAAGATACAATACACTGTTTGGATATGACACGCATGTCATGTTCGACGGAGCGTATGTGAGCTATTTTTTGAAACAGGGTGTGGACAGGCTGGTAGTGAATCTTATCTAAATGTTGTTGAGATGGCTAAAACTTGAGTCTTTTAGTTACATTCACTCTTATTTTGAAAGGATGTGTCAGAAATGAAAATCGTAGCAGGATTAGGCTCCATAGATGAATACATCCCGTATGTGGAGGCTGGTGCGGATGAGCTTTTTTGCGGCTATGTACCGGAGTGCTGGTCGTTAAAATATGGAATGGAGAATCCATTAAACCGCAGGGAGGTCTATTATTATAATGTTCAGATCGGTTCTCAAAGTGAGCTTCAGATTATGCAAAAGATGGTGGAGCGGTATCACGTTCCTGTCAGTATCGCGTTTAATTCCCTGTATTATGTGCCCGAACAGTATTCGATGATTGTGGATATTATGCGGCAGTGTATGCAATATGGTTATCGTACCTTTATCGTTGCAGATGTAGCATTGCTGGTTTATCTAAAGGAACAGGCACAGGATTTGCGTGAATGTGGCATGAAAATTCACTTGAGTGGTGAGACGGCAGAGGTCAACTCACCAATGCTTGAGGAGTTTCGAAAACTCATGATAGACAGAATGATTTTCCACAGGAAAAATACGATATCTGATATGGGGAGCATGATTTCTAGTCAGAAGGAAAGGTATCCTGAAAAAGCACTTGAT
>JAFOYD010000200.1 GCA_017391545.1 Lachnospiraceae bacterium | reverse complement strand
TCAGGTTGAAGTCACTGAAATCTACAAGCTGTTTGCTGGGAGTATGGATATCACTATCTTCATCATCATCGTCAAGTGGAATGGCACTTCGGATATATCCGTTTGGATGTGCAGCATCTCTTACAATCTGCATTTCTACAGCGGTGGTATTCCAGTTGCCGATGTCACCAGTTAAATTCTCTAATAAGGCGTAGGAAGTATATCGCTTTTCTTTTGAATTCGTGATATCACTGTCAATCAAAATCATCGGAATATGGGACAGGGAGCCATCACCATCAGAGCTGATATCCTTCATATAGAGAATATTGTTGTCATAGTATGCGTGAAGTTTTCCGTTCTCGTCCATCTGTACATTTTTGCCTACATATACATAAAAGTACATGTCTTTTGCACGTTCGTCATCTTCTTCATCTACATATCCATAGCTTTCCGCATTGGCAAGAATCATAAATCTTGCAGAAGCAAAATTTTTCTGCTGTTCCTCAGTAAGCTGGAGCGAGATATCACGTCCATTTTCCGTTGTCATATCAGCAATTGTTACTTCGGTTTCCTCGACAGTTACTTCTGCATCTGATACATCCCAGTCATGTGAGATCGTCTCGCCGTTTTCAAGTGCATACATATCATTTAAGAAGCGTGAATATCCAGGTGCAAAATCAATGTAATCCTGTACCTTCAGATAGGTTTCCTGATAGATTTCTTCTGTGGCATGTGGATAGCAGATCGAAATACCGTTGGCACTCTCAAGGTTTGTCTGGTCATATACGACCATATCATTGAGTGCAGTCAGGGCAGCCTTGGCCTTCTCACTGTCGCCCTTGTCAGAAAGCTTGTTTACAAGGGACATGGAGTCTACCATACTGTAATTGTAGTTCGTGGAGAAAGCTCCGAAATTTCGCATCTGTTGTCTGTCTCGTACAATGGCAGGGAACAGATCGGTGTCTAAGTTGCCATCAATATCAGCAAAAAATTCATCAAGTGCTTTTTCGGCGTCATCATAGGCATTTAAGTCAATGCATGAGAGTGTAACATCGGCGTAATACTGTGGATAAGTATCAAATACCTGGTCACAATAATCCATGTAGGCATCGATGATTTCTTTTCCCATACCTGCACCGTTCATGCCTGGCTCTGAGAGCTTTGACAGGAAGGAATAGTTCCAGCCCCATCCCGGCTCAGTCTCCTGAGAGGCAATCAGGTAGTTGGAATATGGAGCAAGAATATCAGCGACTTCAAGGGAATTCATAAGACATGCATCAAAGCCGATCCATTCAAGTTTTTTCCCGGATTCTCCAACGGAAGATTCAAGAGCGCTCTGAAGTTCTGGCAGTGTGAGAATATCCTTATAATTTTCATCGACACCAAATCCCATAACAGGACCTGCACCGTGATTCCAGAGAATCAGACTGTACTTGTCTGTATCATATTCGTTAAGGCAGTAGGTAACAAAGTTTGAAAGGCTATCAGCAGAACCCATGTTGCAGGCATCGAGCGTTTCTTTTACGTAGAAATCATCCTTGCCAAGTTCTAACAGGCAGCTATCGTCACCAGAGATACTGTCGAGCTTCCACTCGGAGGCACCACCTGTAAAGACAACAACATTGTTATTTTCAATATCAGGCTGGGCAGCGACCATTTCACTTAAGTCGATGCTGGCATTTCCATAGGAAGATTCCAAATCAGAACCGACCATATAGACCATGACAGTCTGTGTGTATGTGTTTGTGTCATCGTTCTCAAAAGCTTTTCGATCCCTGGTGTAGGGGGTATACTGACTGTTCATGGATGACTGCTTTTTTTCTTCGTCTGTGTCAGTTTCCGTAATGATATCCTCATCGATCTGCTCTTTGTCGTCATTTTGCTCTGTCTTTCCAGCTTCAAAACGGTCCTTGATGGATGACGTGTTGTCAGAACCTGATGCAGGTGTTGTATCCTGTTGCGCACAACCTGTGAGGACAGAAAGTGCAAGGACAGCTGCGATAAGTTTCTTTTTTACAATTGATTTTTTATGCATGATACTCCTCCATTCTGCCAGCGGGTAATCGATTCCGGCGCTGGTACATATTTTTCTGATTGAAAAATAGTTGGTAATAATAAATGGTATTAATTACCAACTTATAAAGTGTGCCATAGTTATGAGCTAAAGTCAAGAAGTCATGTTATGGCGAAAATAGTGATTTTTAATTTGGCTACATTGATAGATACGAGGAAGTCGAAAGTTTTTATGGAAAAATTTTGAACTTTTTAAAATATATTGACATATACCCTACAGGGGTATAGTATATAGATATAACAAAATGAAAGGTGAATGCTGAATATGGATGAAAGTATTGTAAAAAATAATACGGATGGCGATATGTGTGAGCATTGTGCACACAAAACAAAGGAGCGATCTGAGAAGGAACACAAGGATATGATCAGCAGGCTTAACCGGTTCGAAGGGCAGATTCGGGGAATCAAAGGTATGGTCGAGAGGGATGCCTACTGCACAGACATACTGGTTCAGGTCGCGGCAGTGAACGCCGCGTTGAACAGTTTCAACAGAGTGCTTCTTGCAGATCATATCAAGACCTGTGTGACGCAGGACATTCTTGATGGCAAGGAAGAAACAGTTGATGAACTGATTGCCACATTGAAAAAACTGATGAAATAAAATTTAGAAACAGAAGGGGTGTGAACAGGAAATGGAACAGTATGCAGTTACGGGAATGAGCTGTGCTGCCTGCAGTGCCAGAGTTGAAAAGGCAGTTTCAAAAGTAGACGGTGTAACGTCATGCTCGGTCAGCCTTCTTACAAATTCCATGGGCGTAGAGGGAAGCGCATCACCTGCAGAGGTCATAAAAGCTGTGGAGCAGGCAGGATATGGAGCAGCTGTCATGGGAAAAGCGAATACGGACAAGAGCAGCGTCACAAGACAGGACGATCTGCTGAGAGATAAGGAAACACCTGTATTAAAGAAAAGACTGGTATATTCGCTTGTGTTTCTGATTGTCCTGATGTATTTTTCCATGGGACATATGATGTGGGGATTTCCACTGCCAAAGATCTTGGAGAATAATCACATTGCGATGGGGCTGATTCAATTACTGCTTACGATTGCCATTATGGTAATCAATCAGAAGTTTTTTATCAGCGGATACAAAAGCCTGTGGCATAAGGCACCAAATATGGATACGCTTGTGGCACTTGGCTCTACAGCAGCATTTGTGTATAGTACGTATGCACTTTTTGCCATGACAGATGCACAGCTTCGAGGTGATGATATGGCAGTGATGCGCCTGATGCACGAGTTCTATTTTGAATCGGCAGCGATGATATTGACGCTCATCACTGTGGGAAAAATGCTGGAGGCACGTTCAAAGGGAAAAACAACAGATGCACTGAAGAGTCTGATGAAGTTATCTCCAAAGACTGCGACATTGGTACGTGACGGTATTGAGACAGAGGTTCCGATTGATGCTGTGGTCAAAGATGATATCTTTGTGGTGAGACCAGGACAGAGCATTCCTGTGGACGGTGTTGTTATTGAAGGAACAAGTGCTGTAAATGAGGCGGCACTGACGGGCGAGAGTATTCCTGTTGACAAGCAGGCAGGGGATAAAGTGTCAGCGGCCACGCTCAATCAGTCAGGTTTTATCCGATGCAGGGCAACTAGAGTGGGCGAGGATACGACTCTGTCACAGATCATAAAAATGGTGAGCGAGGCAGCAGCTACAAAGGCTCCAATCGCCAAGATTGCAGACAGGGTATCTGGTGTGTTTGTTCCAGTTGTTATTACCATTGCTGTGATTACGATTGTTGTATGGCTGCTTGCAGGTCGAGGAGTCGGCTTTGCGCTGGCAAGAGGCATATCAGTGCTTGTCATCAGCTGTCCTTGTGCGCTTGGACTCGCTACACCCGTAGCAATCATGGTCGGAAGCGGAAAGGGCGCTAAAAATGGTATCATGTTTAAAACGGCAGCAACACTAGAGGAAACTGGAAAGGTATCTGTCGTGGCACTTGATAAGACGGGAACGATCACAAACGGGGAGCCAAAGGTCACGGATGTTGTACCCGCGAAAACTGTCTCTGAAGAGGAGCTCTTGGCTGTGGCATACGCATTGGAACAGAAAAGCGAGCATCCGTTGGCGACAGCTGTCAATGTCTACGCAGAACAGTATTTTGCCAATAAAGCATATGCAATTCCACAGGTTTCAGAATTTGAGGCACTTCCGGGAAATGGGCTTACTGCAGTGCTTGATGGTAAAAAGTTGTATGGCGGAAATGCAAAATTTATTGGCGAGAAGCTCACGATACCGGGAAACTTACTGGCAATGTCAGAAAAACTCTCCGTGGAGGGAAAAACACCTTTATTCTTTGCAAGGGAGGATGACAATAAAAATGACATGCTTGTCGGAATTATCGCGGTGGCAGATGTCATCAAGGCAGATGCAAGACAGGCTGTGGAGGAGCTTCAGCACATGGGAATCCATGTTGTGATGCTCACAGGCGACAATGAACGCACTGCGAAAGCCATCGGGGATCAGGCAGGTGTTGACGAGGTGATCGCCGGCGTACTACCCGAAGGCAAGGAGCGCGTCATCCGGACACTGAAGGAAAAAGGAAAGGTTGCCATGGTCGGTGATGGAATCAATGATGCACCTGCACTTACAAGAGCAGATATCGGTATCGCCATCGGAGCTGGAACGGATATTGCGATCGACGCGGCAGATGTGGTTCTTATGAAAAGCCGCATCCGGGATGTGCCTGCTGCTATCCGTCTAAGCCGCAGGACACTTCGTAACATTCATCAAAATCTTTTCTGGGCATTTATCTATAATGTGATCGGGATTCCGCTGGCGGCGGGAGTATGGATACCACTGTTTGGCTGGCAGTTAAATCCCATGTTTGGGGCGGCAGCCATGAGCCTGTCAAGCTTCTGCGTCGTGACAAATGCGCTGCGGCTCAACATGGTTGACATTTACAATGGTAAGAGAGACAAAAAAGTGAAGAACAGCCTGCATTCAAAGGCTGTTTATGATAAGGAGGAAAAGAACATGACAAAGACATTGAAAATTGAAGGAATGATGTGTGGTCACTGTGAGGCAAGAGTGAAAAAGTGTCTGGAGGCACTTGACCAGGTATCAGAGGCGGTCGTAAGCCACGAGGCAGGGACTGCAGTTGTGACACTGAATGCGGAAATTTCTGACGAACTTCTCACAAAGACTGTGGAGGAGCAGGATTATAAGGTGGTGTCTGTGGAGTAAAACTATCTAAATTATTAAAGAGTGTGAAGTTCTTATTCAAAAAAGAAAAGACTTCACACTTTTTTAGTTTGATGATGCTATAACAGGAAAACTGCTTATGAGCCTTTTCGACTATTTTCCGAGCAAAAAAACATATGGTTGTCTAAATTGTACAAAAAAGAAAAAGTTTCTTAGGAAATAAATCAATAGCAAAAATATGATATTACCGATATGATATGAACATGGCGCAAACGGTTGCGCATTTT
>JAFOYD010000199.1 GCA_017391545.1 Lachnospiraceae bacterium | reverse complement strand
CATTTATTTTTGTCATTCCATATGGCGATTGCATACAGACCGCGGAAATGGTTCACACAGTCATTTCCGAGATTCAGATATGCATGATACATCAATGCTCCATCGGGCAGGTTGTATAAATCACTTTTGGGAATATCGAATGCTGAGAGTATATCGATCAGTTCATTTCTGTTATCAAGGATACAATCTGCATTAAAGATAAGTCCCCTTTCCCAATCAATAATCGGGAGCGATTCGTTTACTGATTCTTTTGTTATGTGTTGAATGGCACATCCAAAAAGAGCATTCCCATATTTTTGATACTGGTAAGCATCGACCTTGCACTTTTTTTGGTATTCTGCAATGAAGCAGGAGTTAAAGTTTTCAAAATTATGCGCATCATTGTCGAAACAAACCATGCCATAAATTGCAGACATATCGGACCTCATTTCCTAATTATTGATTGATTGAATGATATTGAATATTTCTTTGCGTGTATCCAGTTCATAGGGCCTCGTGATTTTATAGACCGGGCATGCAGATGCCAGATCGAGGCAGGGCTTCCCGTATTCAGCAGAGTGAACTCTGTCCCCGAGTAATGGACCCAAAAACAAGGCATCGAGACAGGCGTACCATTTTTCTATGCCCGAAAGTTCTTCTGACAGAACCTGACTGGTGTTTCTCGCTGACAAAACCACGATTGAACGCACTCTCTCCGGTTCAAGGGAAAAGCTTCCTTCGTATGGAACCAGAAATTTGTCCTTGGTCTCATCAATATAGATCATATCATCAAGGGAAAGTTTATGCCTTTCTGCCGCATCTCTGCATAGTTTCTGGTACGGAAACGCAGGGTATGCCATAATATGATTCTTGTCAGAAATATCGAGCATTGCAATATCATCTGCCATGAGTCGATAGCCGTTCTCAAGAAGATAAGCTGTTGTTGTCGATTTGCCGCTTCCGCTGTACCCGCTAATCAGCATGGCCCCCTTTTCATTAGCAACGCAGGAGCAGTGGATTGCCAGCATTCCGCGCTGGTGAAAAAGCATTGCAATGCCCCAGCCGAGAATATATGGATTGAGGACAGCATCGGAAGCGTTATTTTTTCGCTGGTAGGTAATGCTGTTGCCATTCTCTACATATAGATAGCAGAAGCTGTTTGAAAGATAGCTTTCGTTTTGCAAAAAGTCAGAATAGCAGTTCCTGTCAAAAAGATATTTGGCAGGTAGTTTGCCTTCTTTGATGGTAATGTGCGGTACAGCATCAGGGTCAAAGCTGCTTACTTTTACGAGCTGTGGAAATGCGACGTCTGATATAAGTTTCGTTCCGTACAATGTATAATAAAACATATCACTCACCGAGCCTTTCTTTTAATGTCTAAAGTGCTTGATGCAGAACAAGATGAGCCACGCAAGCAAAGGAATTGCGATAACACAGAATAAAAGGGACATAAAACGGTTACCTGCCTCACCTGGTCCCGCTGTAAAGGCTGAAATCACGAATGCAATCAGAAAAACTGCGATTCCGACCAGCGCAATAATGGCAGCGATTTGTTTTGGCTTTTTCTTCATAAATATTTACCTGACCTTTCTATAATGATATGATTATAATAAAAAAATACTGTTTTGTATAGAAGGAAAATGAATAATGGCTAAGAGAGTAGCTTACTGTGCAATGCTTTCGGCACTTGCAATGATATTTGGATATGTGGAGGCACTGATTCCTGTTAATTTTGGTATACCGGGTGTGAAACTTGGACTCGCGAATCTGGTAATCGTTGTGGCACTTTATTTGTTGCCAACACATCAGGTTCTATTTATTCAAATTGCTCGGATTATATTGGTATCGTTTTTGTTTGGAAACCTGTCGATGATGATCTATAGCCTGGCAGGAGGACTGTTAAGCTTTCTGGTTATGAGTCTTTTGAAAAAGGCAGGAGGATTCTCTGTCATAGGCGTGAGTATAGCAGGTGGGGTAACGCATAACATCGGACAATTGATCGTGGCAATACTCGTCGTGCAGAATATGAAAATCGCATACTATGCATCCGTGCTGATGATTGCCGGGCTGATCACGGGCGGTTTGATCGGTATGCTGGCGCAAAGGATACAGTTACATATGAATCAAGATCAAAAAAATATATGAAATTAGCATTTTAACTAAAATTTCACGCAAAATCTTTCACATTTTAGGCATAATATGCTACAATGATATCATGAGATGATAAGGAAAGGAAGGAACATGATAATGAAAAAAGCAGCGATATTTTTTGCAACAGGTTATGAGGAAATCGAGGCACTTACTGTCGTGGATTTGCTTCGACGTGCACAGATCGAGGCAGTGTGTGTTTCAATCGATAATGAAAAAAGTGTGACAGGCAGTCACAAAATATCAGTCGCAATGGACGCAGGAATTGATGAAATTGATTTTGACAGCTTTGACATACTGGTATGTCCTGGCGGCATGCCGGGAACCAGAAATCTGGAGGCGTGCAGGAAGCTCACAGACAATATTCAGAAATTTTATGACAGTGGAAAACTGATTGCAGCGATCTGTGCAGCACCGAGCATTTTTGGTCATATGGGACTGCTGCAGGGCAGGAAAGCCTGTATCTATCCTGGAATGGAAGCTGAACTTACGGGTGCTGAGGTGGTATATGATCAGGTAGTAAAGGCGGATCATGTGATCACAAGCCGTGGAATGGGAACTGCGATTGCATTTGGACTTGAGATCGTTGCGTCGCTGCTCGACCGGGAGACAGCTGACAAGCTTGGTAAAACGGTCGTATATTTTTAGTTTATGTTGTTTTCTGATTTTAACACAACAATTTTACAACAGTTTTGACAATTCTTTGGTAAGATGCTATAATTGTTAATATAATGCATGCAAATTAAATAAAATAACAGAATAATTTAGCCAAAACGAAAGAAAAGGTGCAACGATAAAGGTATTGAATAGTTGCGAGAAGGTTTTTCTAATGATAACGGATCAGGAATTTCAAAGGATTGTGATGTATGTGAAAAGCAAGTCTGGTATTAACCTGAGCGAAAAAAAGGTATTAGTTCAGGGAAGACTTGACAATTACATGCAACGAAAAGGATATAGCTCCTATCATGAGTTCATGGATTTGGTGGAAAAGTTTCCGGCTGGACCAGAGGCAGAGGATCTGATGAATGCACTTACCACAAATCACACGTATTTCTGGAGGGAACATGAACAGTTCCTTTTTCTGAAACAGGAGGTATTTCCTGAGCTGAAAAGATACACAGAGCATACAAGAGACTGGCGAATATGGTGCGCTGCCTCCTCAACAGGTGAGGAACCATATACACTTGCCATGCTGTGCATGGATTTTCTGGGGTTGGAAATGTCCCAGTGGGATACGACCATACTAGCCACGGATATTGATACCAAAGTGCTTGAGACCGCAGTGCGGGGAGTGTATTCAAAGAATTCTGTGGAACAGCTTCCGCAGCAGTATGTGCGCAGGTTCTTCAGACCGGTCAGCGGGGAACAGTACCAGGTAAAGGATGAACTCAAAAAGCAGGTGCTTTTCCGGAGATTTAATCTGATGCATCAGCTCCCTTTCCGGAAGCCGCTGCATGTCGTTTTTATCAGAAATGTCATGATCTATTTTGATGAGCCGACAAAAGAAAAACTGTTAGAAAGCATATATGAAAAGATGGCTCCGGGAGGATATTTGTTTATCGGCTCGACCGAGTCGATCAGTCAGAGCAATACCAAATTCCGGTATGTCAGACCGTCCATATATAGGAAATGATGTAACTATGAAGGTACTGAATAGTTACGAAATGATGATGTTGGAAGAGTAAGGTGCTTGAATATGGGAAAGTTGAAGGTGTTATTAGTTGCGGGTACGCTTGATATGAGTAAATGCCTTGGCAAGATCCTGGGAGCCGACGCTGAACTTGAAATCGTTGCGGAAGCGAATAATGCCTATACCGCAAGAGATAAAATTATAGAATGTAATCCTGAAGTGATGCTTTTGTGTCATGATCTGCCGAAAATGTCAGGAATCATGTTTTTACGAAAACTGATGCCGCAAAGAGCTGTCCGGACAATCGTGATTGCGGAGGAAAAGTATGAGGACGCAGCATATGATGCGGGGGCGTTGGACTTCATAGCCTGTGGAAGCGACAGCAGTAGCCTTGCAGAACAAAATATCTGTAAGCGGCTTAAAAATGTAGCAGGTCCTGACTGGATTAATGCAAAGCAGAGAATCTATCAGCCAGTTTCGCAATTGCCCAAAAGTAGTGCAAAAGTAAATGCAAATACGATTATTGCCATGGGAGCCTCGACAGGTGGAACGGAGGCTATGGCAAAGGTGATACGGGGAATGAAAAAGGATATTCCCGGTGTGGTGATGGTGCAGCATATGCCGGAAGGCTTTACTCAGATGTATGCCCAGAGGCTTGACCATGAAGGCGAAGTCAATGTCAAGGAGGCTAAGACCGGAGATGTCGTGAAGGCTGGTCAGGTGCTTTTAGCGCCCGGGGACAAGCAGATGCGAGTGGTAAAGGTCAATGGTGTGTATCAGGTGGAATGCAGATATGGACCGAAGGTCAGTGGTCACTGTCCCTCGGTTGATGTACTTTTTGAGTCTGTGGCTAAAGTCGCAGGCAAGGATGCCATCGGCGTGTTGATGACAGGCATGGGAAGTGATGGAGCCAAGGGACTTCTCGAGATGAGAAGGGCAGGAGCGCGAACCATCGGACAGGATGAAGAAAGCTGTGTGGTGTATGGCATGCCCAGGGTAGCATACGAAATTGGTGCAGTAAACTGGCAGGTGCCATTAGATCAGATCGCACAGAAAATATACTATCTGCTGGATAAAGTGTGAACACAAGTTATCAGAATGGAGGTCATTATGAGAATATTAATAGCAGAGGATGATTTTGCAAGCAGAAAAGTGATATTGAAATTTCTATCGGTATATGGTGAATGTGATGTAACGGTAGATGGTATGGAGGCAATTGATGCCTATATGATGGCACTTGAGGAGGGTGACCCCTATGACCTTGTATGCCTGGATGTCATGATGCCGATCATGGATGGATATCAGGCACTCAAGAATATACGTGCCATTGAAAAGGAACATAACATACCAGAGGAGAAACGGGCAAAAGTAATCATGACAACAGCGCTCAATGAGGAGAAAAATGTCAAAAAGGCATTTGAGCTTGGATGTACGGTCTATTGCGGGAAACCGATTGATATGGCCAGGCTTAAGAGTACCTTGGATAAGCTGGGATTTGTTCCATAAGTAATAAATGGCGTAAAGGGGGATGATTTGAGATGGAAGAAAATATGGAGGGGCTCGTACTGGATGCAGAGGAGCTGGAGGAAGATGTCAGACAGGGAAAATTTATGACCTTCCGTGTAGGAAGTGATGTTTTTGGAATAGAGCTGAAGTATGTCAATGAAATCATACAGATGCAGCCTGTGGCACCAATTCCGGAGGTAGAACACTTTATCAGGGGACTGATCAATCTGAGAGGTAAGATTATACCTGTCATTGATGTTGCTGACAGATTTGGTAAGGAACCCTTTGCGTACAATGATCGCACGTGTATTATTGTGATTGAAGTAAAAAATGTGGAGGTCGGACTCATCATAGAGACGATTGCAGAGGTCGTATCCATTGAAGATGAGGATATCCTGCCACCTCCTAATGTATCAAAAGGCTCTACGCAGGGAAAGTTTATTCATGGAATTGGAAAAGTTGGCGACACTGTAAAGCTTTTACTGGATCCGGTCAAGCTTTTGAGTGACGACTCACTTGATTTTGCTGATAAGCAGGAAGATGAAGAGGAAGAATAAATGCCGAAGAATCGAGAGGAATTTTTTTACTTCATATTAAATCATAGTCAGGAATGTATTATCAAATACGACAGCCATGGATGTATTGATTACTGTAATGACAGACTTTTGGAGCTTACAGGATACAGTGCAGGTGAATTGATCGGTGCATATATCGGTGAGCTTATCCAGAATGTGTTTGAGATTGTTGATAATCATATAGAGCTGATTGCCGAGTATAAGGACATGGAGATCATAGAGACTGCTCTGTACAGGAAGAATAAGACCTGCTTTCCGGTAGAAATAAAGGTGACTTCCAAAACATTTGGCGGTGAGAAGGTGCATATCTGCACTGCTGTTGATATGACACGATACAAGGAAAGCATCAGAAAAGTGGAAGAGACGACGATACAGATGCAGGAGTCTATGAAGATAAGAGATGCCTTTGTGGCAAATGTCACACATGAACTGCGCACTCCTGTGAATGGAATCAAGGGACATGCTGAAATCCTGATGGAGCAGGAGCATGATTTTGAAAGGTCAAACTACATCAAGATGATTCTGAACTGCTGCTCGACGATGGAAGGAATTATCAACAATATCCTTGATTTTTCAAAGCTCGAGGCAGGAAAGTTCCAGCTTGATGAAAAGCCTTTTTCATTTTATGAATTTATGAATAAAATGGAAAAAATGTTTATTATGCTTACGATGAGAAAAGGTCTTAAGTTCATGGTAAATGTAGCGTCGGAGATTCCGGACAGAGTCATTGGTGACGAGCTGAGACTGACACAGATTCTAAATAATCTTGTATCAAATGCGGTAAAATTCACGGAGCAGGGATATGTAGGTGTAGAGGTAACACTCAATACCAAGATCAATGATGAGATTGAACTGTTTTTCATGATTGTTGATACGGGAATCGGACTTTCGCCCGAAGATAAGGATAAGCTGTTCAAAAGCTTTTCACAGGTTGATGCATCCATTACCAGAAAGTATGGTGGTACGGGACTGGGGCTGTCCATTACCAAGGAACTGGTCAATATGATGCATGGCAGCATCTGGGCAGATGGTGAAAAAGGAAAGGGCTCAACCTTTTCCTTTACAGTAAGGCTGAAGCAGGAACAGACAGAGGAAGCACCTGTTCAGGAAACGGCCATCAATATGCTTAAATCGGCGGGAAATTATAGTAAGATTGTCAGTGAACAGGACTTGATGTATGAATTTGGAAGTGAGATCAATATCCGAGAACTAAAGAAATATTTTGAGAAACTGAGTCTTAGTATGGATATGGACAACTGGCAGAGGGCAGAAAGCTTTGCGACAACGCTAAAGCAGCTTACCGGTGGTGGTTCCAATGAGCTGCATAAGGCAGTTTTCAAGATGGAGCTCGCAATCAGAAAGTCTGATTGTGAAAAGGCGCGGGAAAACGTTGAGAAGGTAAAACAACAGCTTTCCCTTGAGATAGAAGGGCTGGAGTTATAATATGAATAAAGAATCACAGAAGAATAATGAAATCAGAATACTTGTTGTGGATGATGTGGAAGTAAATCTGATTATTCTTGAAGAAATCATTAAGAATATGGGATATCAGCCTTTACTCGCAGAGAGCGTCAAAGAGGCCTTACAGATCATTGAGGACAGTGAGATTCTTCCGAGAGTCATTCTGTCAGATATTTCCATGCCGGATATTGATGGATACACATTTTGCTCTATGTTGAAAAAGAATCCTTATACCAAGGATATTCCGGTTATTTTTATATCCGCTATGGATAGTGCATCCGATCTTAGTAAGGGATTTGAACTTGGAGCAGTGGATTATATACCAAAACCATTTGACAAGACAGAGGTAGAGATGCGCATATCTACGCATCTTAAGATGTATTCCATGCAGAGGGATCTGGAACAGAATAACAGGCAGCTGAGCATCATGGTAGCACGTCAGATGGAAAAGCTCAGGGTGGAACAGAAAAATATCATGACCGCATTGGCAAGGCTTGTGGAAAATAAGGAAAGTATTTCGGGTGATCACTACAAGAACATTATGTATAACAGCAGAATACTTGCACAGGGAATGCAGCTTTCGCCAAAGTTTGAGGATGTAGTGACAGATGATTTCATCGATACACTGGAGTCAAGTGCAGGACTTCACGACATCGGAAAAATCATGATTCCGGATTATATATTGTTGAAAAATGCTCCGCTTGACAGCGAAGAACGCAAAGTCATGTGCACACATGCTGAGATTGGTGCGAAGATGTTGATTGATATTTATGAGGGTGTCGGCAAAAACGAATTTTTTGAAATGGCAATCGATATTGCGTGGTATCATCATGAGTGCTGGGATGGAACAGGATATCCCAAGGGACTAAAGGGCAACGATATACCGCTTGCTGCGCGGATCGTAAAACTCATTGATGTGTTTGATGCCATGATACATGAGAGACGATACAAAAAGCCGATTCCGCTGGATGAAACGCTTGATTACATACAGAACAATGCCGGGACTGTGTTTGATCCGGACATTGTCAGTGTATTCATGAAAATATATCGGAATTTCAGTGGAAATATATAAAAAACATTGTGTAGTGATTTGACATTTTAGTAAAAATATACCATTCATAAAACTTTTCACTCCGTTAATACTAGGATTAAGATAAGCGATAAAAAGCTTGTCTTTGAAAATAGATGAACCGAAAATACAAAATATTAACGGAGGTAGAAATTATGTCATCACAGAGCAGATCAAACAGAGTAGAAGTTCCTGAAGCAAAAGCAGCAATGGATCGTTTTAAGACTGAGGTAGCATCAGAGCTTGGTGTTAACTTAAAGGAAGGCTACAACGGTGACCTCACATCACGCGAGGCAGGTTCCATTGGTGGCGAGATGGTCAGAAGAATGATCAAGAGCTATGAGGAGTCTATCAAATAATAAGAGCATAGGCAGATAGCATTATATGGGACACAGTTTTCGGACTGTGTCCCATGTTTTTGTGCTTTTTTTAAATTCATGCTTTTATTTTTAAAATGGCTATGTTATAATCATAAAATGACTGTATATAGATAGTATACTATACGTGTTTAAAAAGGATAATTTGCAAGGAGGAAATAAAACAAATGAGTTTACAGGTAGAGAAGTTAGAAGGAAACATGGCTAAGCTTACAATAGAGGCATCTGCAGAGGAGTTTGAGGCAGCAGTTGAGAAAGCTTACCAGAAGAACAAGAACAAGCTGAGCGTTCCGGGATTCCGCAAGGGCAAGGTTCCACGTAAAATGATCGAGCAGATGTACGGAAAGGAAATCTTCTTTGAGGATGCTGCTAATTTTGTTATTCCTTCAGCTTATGCCAAGGCTGTAGATGAGTGCACAGAGGAAATCGTATCACAGCCTACAATAGATGTTGTACAGGTTGAGGCAGGAAAGCCATTTATTTTCACGGCAGAGGTAGCTTTAAAGCCAGAGGTAACACTTGGAAAGTACAAGGGTGTAGAGGTTGAAAAGGCTGACACAACTGTGACAGAGGAAGAAGTAAACGCAGCGATTGATAAAGAGAGAGAGAGTAACGCAAGAACAATCTCAATCGAGGACAGAGCCGTTAAGGATGGCGATATGACAGTACTTGACTTTGAAGGTTTCGTAGATGGTGTTGCATTTGAAGGCGGAAAGGGCGAGAACTATCCTCTTACAATCGGATCTAACACATTTATCCCTGGTTTTGAAGAGCAGCTGATCGGTGCTGAGCTGAATAAAGAGACAGAAGTAAACGTTACATTCCCAGAGGATTATCAGGCAGCTGAACTTGCAGGAAAGCCTGCTGTATTTAAATGCACAATCAAGGAGATCAAAGAGAAGCAGTTACCAGAGCTTGATGATGAGTTCGCAAGTGAAGTATCTGAGTTTGATACATTAGCTGAGTACAAGGAAGATGTTAAGAAGAACCTGACAGAGAAGAAGGAAGCAGAAGCTAAGAACGCAAAGGAAGACAAGGTCGTTGATGCAATTATTGAAGATGCTAAGATGGACATCCCTGAAGCAATGATCGCTACACAGCAGCGTCAGATGGCAGATGACTTTGCACAGAGAATCCAGATGCAGGGCATTTCCATTGACCAGTATTTCCAGTTCACAGGTCTTACAAGAGAGGCATTCTTAGAGCAGATGAAGCCACAGGCAGAGAAGAGAATCAAGTCAAGACTTGTGCTTGAGGCAGTAGCTAAGGCTGAGAACATGGAAGCAAGCGAGGACGAGTACAAGGCAGAGATCAAGAGAATGGCTGAGGCTTATCAGATGGAAGAGGATAAGCTGACAGAGATGATCGGAAGCTTTGAGGAGAAGTCTATCAAGGAAGACCTCTGCATCAAGAAGGCAGTGGACTTTGTAGTAGAGAATGCTGTTGAAAAATAAATTGTTTATTAGTATAAATGAATTATAAAAAAAATATAATAATTGTGCATATTATTTGCACAATTATTATATTTGCGCTATACTGAATATAGGTTATTATATTAGTATAGAATTGGAGGTAAAAACCATGAGTTTAGTACCATATGTCATTGAGCAAACAAGCCGCGGAGAGCGTTCTTATGATATCTATTCCAGACTGTTAAAGGAGCGTATTATCTTTTTGGGTGAAGAAGTAAATGAGACAACAGCAAGCCTTACGGTAGCACAGCTTCTGTTTTTGGAGGCAGAGGATCCGGATAAGGATATCCAGCTTTACATCAACAGTCCGGGTGGTTCTGTTACCGCAGGTATGGCGATTTATGATACCATGCGTTATATTAAGTGTGACGTGTCTACAATCTGTATCGGTATGGCAGCCAGCATGGGTGCATTCCTTCTTGCAGGTGGTACAAAGGGCAAGAGACTGGCACTTCCAAACGCAGAGATTATGATTCACCAGCCACTTGGCGGTGCACAGGGTCAGGCAACTGAAATCGAGATTGCAGCAAAGCATATCCTGCAGACAAAGCAGAAGCTGAACAGCATCCTGGCAGAGAATTGTGGTAAGCCGTATGATGTGATCGCGGCAGATACAGAGCGTGACAATTGGAAGACGGCACAAGAGGCTATGGAGTACGGTCTGATCGACAGAGTGATCACCGACAGAGCGGAAGTGAAAGAAGAGAAGTAATTTTTATTTTTTATGAGTAAAGGGAGAAGTATGATGGCTGGAAAAAGCACTGAGGGAAAGGTAAGATGTTCTTTCTGTAACAAAACACAGGATCAGGTCAGAAAGCTGATAGCAGGTCCTGCCGGTGTTTATATCTGCGATGAGTGTGTAGACATCTGTGCCGATATTATTGAAGAGGAATATGAGGATGAGCAGGAAGAAAGCGGCATTGACATAAACCTCTTAAAACCTGTTGAAATTAAAGAGTTCCTCGATGATTATGTGATTGGACAGGAAGAGGCAAAAAAGGTATTATCGGTAGCTGTATATAATCATTACAAACGTGTCATGGCTGATAAGGATTTGGACGTGGAGCTGCAAAAGAGCAACATTATCATGATTGGACCTACAGGTTCAGGAAAGACATATCTGGCACAAACCCTCGCCAAGATAATCAATGTTCCCTTTGCCATAGCAGATGCCACCACGCTTACAGAAGCTGGTTATGTTGGTGAGGATGTTGAAAATATCCTCTTGAAGCTGATACAGGCAGCTGATTATGATATTGAGCGTGCACAGTATGGTATCATTTATATCGATGAGATTGATAAGATTACCAAAAAAAGTGAAAATGTCTCTATTACCAGAGATGTATCGGGTGAAGGTGTTCAGCAGGCACTGTTAAAGATCATAGAGGGTACAGTGGCAAGCGTGCCTCCACAGGGAGGAAGAAAACATCCTCATCAGGAACTGATTCAGATTGACACTTCCAATATCTTATTTATCTGTGGTGGTGCTTTTGACGGACTTGAGAAGATTGTTGAGAACAGACTTGACCGTAAGTCGATCGGCTTTAATAAGGATATTGCCGAGCTGACTACCAGAGATATCGGAGCCGTATTTAAAGAGGTAACGCCTCAGGATTTGACAAAGTATGGTCTGATTCCTGAGTTTGTCGGCAGAGTGCCTATTAATGTATCTCTTGAAGGACTTGATAAAGAGGCATTGGTGCGTATCTTAAAGGAGCCAAAGAGTGCACTGATCAAACAGTATCAGAAGCTTTTTGAGTTTGATAATGTCAAGCTTACTTTTGAGCCTGATGCCATAGAGGCAATCGCAGAGAAGGCACTTGAGAGAAAAACAGGAGCCAGAGGATTGCGTTCCATCATGGAAAGCATCATGATGGACGTCATGTATGAGATTCCTTCTGATGATACCATTGAGAGCTGCGTGATTACAAAGGAAGCAGTGGAAGGGACTAGTCAGCCTTTTGTCGTACACCGTGAGTCAGCGCGTACAGAGCGGGAGAAAAAGGCGAGATAATACAGAAATGCATATGATTGAGCGCCGCCTTATGTAAAGGCGGCGTTTCGTATACACATAGATTTTTATACGAGAGGATTTTTTTGAATGGAGCAAATAACTGCAACACTACCCTTGGTAGCACTAAGAGGGCTTACAGTAGTGCCCAATATGATGATACATTTTGACCTTAACAGAGATCTGTCCAAAAAGGCAGTCGAGCAGGCAATAGGTGACACGAAAAGGGTGTTGTTGGTGCCACAGATCAATGTTGAAGATGAGAAGCCGGATATCAGTGCACTGTATCAGGTCGGTACAATCGCAGAGGTCAAACAGGTTACAAAACTTCCAAATAACATTGACAGAGTTATGGTGGAGGGTTTGTCAAGAGCACGTATTCTGGAGCTTGATGACAACGAAGGGGAATATTTTAGCGCAGTGTATGAGGAGATTGATGATACACAGAATCATCTTGAACCGGATGAGGAAGAAGCATTTTTGCGTACACTTCGTGAGGTTTTTGAAACGTATGTCAGATTTTATCCCAAGGTTGGAAAGAGTTTGGGAAAATACTTTAAGGAAGATAACAGTCTGGAATTTCTGATTAACCAGATTTTGATCAATACACCGTTTTCGTATGACCAGAAGCAGAGAATACTGGAGATCGAGGATTTGTCCCAGCAGTGCGAGGAACTGATCACACTCATCATGAACGAGGCACAGATCGCGGCAATCCGTACACAGCTTGCAGTGAAGGTCAGAGAGAAGATTGACAGAAATCAAAAGGAATATATTCTGCGTGAGCAGCTTGAATATATACGTGAGGAGCTGGGCGAAAAAGACAGCTACTCAGATGTGAAGCACTTTGAGGAGGCACTTGAGAAGTTAAAGGCTGATGCGAGTGTAAAAGAGAAGATCAGAAAAGAGATTGCCCGGTTTAAAACGGTCATGGGGGCAAGTTCTGAGAGTGCGGTTGAGAGAGGCTATATTGAAACTCTTTTGGAGCTGCCATGGAACAAGGCTTCAAAGGATAATAACGATATCAGCAGAGCCGAAGAAATCCTTGCGAGAGACCACTATGGACTTGAAAAGGTCAAGGAGCGCATTATCGAGTATCTGGCGGTGAGATGCCTTACCAGCAAGGGAGAAGCTCCAATTCTTTGTCTGGTAGGACCTCCGGGAACAGGAAAGACCTCGATCGCAAAGTCAATTGCTGAAGCACTGAATAAAAAATATGTGAGGATCTGCCTTGGCGGTGTGCGCGATGAGGCAGAGATCAGGGGACATAGAAGAACCTATATAGGAGCCATGCCGGGGCGTATTGCGAATGGCCTGAAACAGGCAGGTGTATGTAATCCTTTGATGCTTTTGGATGAGATTGATAAAGTGAGCAGCGATTACAAGGGTGATACTTCGTCGGCACTCTTGGAGGTACTGGATCCTGAGCAGAACTGCCATTTCAGGGATCATTATGTTGAGCTTCCGCTTGATTTGTCAAAGGTGCTGTTCATAGCAACCGCAAATGATGCAGGAAATATTCCCAAACCTTTGCTTGACCGTATGGATATTATCGAAGTCACAAGCTATACTGCCAATGAAAAATTCCACATTGCAAAGGAACATCTATGGGAAAAACAGCTTTGCAAAAATGGACTTAAGGAGTCGCAGCTTACAATCAGTGACAATGCCATCAGAGGAATCATAGCCAATTACACCAGAGAAGCAGGTGTGCGAAGCCTTGAGAGAAAGCTTGGCACAGTATGTAGAAAAGCTGCCCTTGAGATCCTTAAGCAGAAGTTGGGGAAGGACTCAGAGAAAAAGTGCATCAAGGTAAACAGTAAGCTGCTTGAAAAATATCTCGGAAAACCGAATTACAGCATAGATATGGCAAATGAAAAGGATGATGTAGGTATTGTGCGGGGACTTGCATGGACAAGCGTCGGAGGGGATACACTTCAGATAGAGGTCAATATTATGCCCGGAAAGGGTGAGATCGAGTTGACAGGTAAGCTTGGTGATGTGATGAAGGAGTCTGCGATGACGGGCATCAGTTATATCCGGTCAATCGCACCTAAATATAAGGTCGCACCTGAGTTTTTTAAGGAACATGATTTTCACATACATATTCCGGAAGGTGCAGTGCCAAAGGATGGACCGTCAGCAGGTATTACGATGGCAACAGCAGTGCTTTCAGCCATTATCAATATTCCGGTAAAGGCGAAGGTAGCGATGACTGGAGAAATCACACTGCGAGGAAGGGTACTTCCGATTGGCGGACTCAAGGAGAAGCTTCTGGCGGCAAAGACGGCAGGAATTACAACAGTGCTTGTGCCCAAAAGAAATGAAAAGGACGTGGCAGAAATCTCAAATGAGATTAAATCAGGCATGGAGATCTGCTTTGTGGAATCCATGGATGAAGTCATACGGCTTGCCTTTGCACAGAACCCTGAAGAGATGGAGGAATAATGCATGGTTATTAAGAACGTAAGCTTGGAAACTGTCATCGGTGTGACAAGTAAGATACCTGAAAACAAGATGATGGAGATTGCTTTTGCAGGAAAAAGCAATGTAGGGAAATCATCACTGATTAATGCGCTGATGAATCGCAAATCGCTGGCACGTACCAGTGCACAGCCTGGTAAGACGCAGACCATCAACTTCTACAATATTAATAATGAGCTTTATTTTGTAGACCTTCCAGGCTATGGCTATGCGAAAGTCAGCAAGGAAGAAAAAGAAAAATGGGGCAAAATGATCGAAAAATATCTGCACCAGTCAAAGGTATTAAAGGCGGTGTTTCTGCTGATTGATATCAGACATGATCCGTCTGCAAATGACAAGCAGATGTATGATTGGATTCTTTCCAATGGTTTCCATCCGATTGTCATAGCGACGAAGGCAGATAAGATCAACAGGAGTCAGCTTCAGAAGCAGATCAAGGCAGTCAGACAGGGACTTGCGGTCGATCAGGATACGATCGTAATTCCTTTTTCAGCCCAGACCAAACAGGGCAGGGATGAGATCTATGAATTGATTGACAAAATGATGGAACAGATGAAAGGAGAGTAATCGTCGTGACAGAAAAAGGTAATGGAAGAGAGAATATTAAGCTGATCATAAATCTTTTGATTTCACTTGTCATTCTGTTGCTTTGCATATTTTTGTTACCAAGACTTGTTGTGTTCCTGATGCCCTTTGTCATAGGCTGGATCATTTCATGTATAGCGAATCCTCCAGTGGCATTTTTGGAGCGGAAGCTCAAAATCAGACGTAAGGCCGGGACAGTTGTTGTGATCATATGCGTGATCGCGGCGGTCACAGGGATTATCTACGGTGTTGGCGTGGTGCTTTTCAGACAGATATTAGGCTTTGTCAGCGAAGTTCCCACAATGTGGGCAGCGGTACAACAGGATTTTGACAATCTCGGAAGACTCATCGCCAGATATGTTGATATCAGTATGCCGAAATTTACGGATGCGATCAGTGACATTGGAGTAGCGATCAGTGAGGGGATTAAGAACCTGACAAACCATCTTGATTTCAGCGCATTTGAAGGGATGGGAAGTATGGTAGGCAGCATCGCAAGTGTCATTATTTCGACGATCATGTGCATGTTGTCAGCGTATTTCTTTATCGCAGACAGAGAGTGGGTCAACAACGCTTTTGATAAGTATATGCCAAAAAGCATTGCGCACAAATTTGATGTTTTTGTTTCCAGTATCAAGCAGGCTGTCGGAGGGTATTTCAAGGCACAGCTGCGCATAGAGGTCTGGATGTATCTGCTGCTTGTGATTGGATTTACCGTACTGAAGGTAAAATATACCATTCTGATTGCGCTCCTTGTAGCGTTTTTGGATATCCTTCCTTTTTTTGGAACAGGGATTGTGCTTGTTCCGTGGGCGGTGGTATCTGTGATTGGCGGTAACTATCTCAGGGCACTGGGATTTCTGGTCATCTGGGGCGTAGGACAGTTGTTCAGACAGCTCATTCAGCCCAAAATTATGGGAGATTCAATTGGTATGGAGCCGATTCCTACACTGTTTTTACTGTTCATCGGGTACAAGATCGCAGGTGTAGGCGGTATGCTGCTTGCGGTGCCAATTGGAATCATTGTCGTGAATATGAACGAGGCAGGCTTTTTCGATACACCAAAATACAGCTTGAAACTGCTGATCAAAAATATTAACAGTTTCAGACGGTTGGATGAGGAAGAACTGAAACGGGCTGGTAAAGAGGATTAAATTAATAGGAAATATATGAGAAATTTTAAGATTATTTTGCAATACGAAGGCACCAGATACCAGGGGTGGCAGAGACAGGATTCCACTGGAAATACCATACAGGGAAAGCTTGAGGCAATCCTGGGCAAGATGACGGGACTTGGGTTTGTACAGGTCGATGGTTCCGGGCGCACAGATTCCGGTGTGCATGCACTTGGGCAGGTCGCGAATTTCAAGATTGATACAGAGATGACAAAGGAACAGGTCATGGATTATATCAACCAGTATCTTCCCGAAGACATTGGCGTGATTTCAATCGCTGAAATGCCGGAGCGTTTCCACAGCAGATTAAATGCAAAGGGCAAGACCTACCGGTACCGGATATGGAATTCTCCACTTCCCTGTGTCTTTGAACGAAAATATGTACATGTGGTTGCCGAAAAACTTGATGTTAACGCCATGAAAAAGGCGGCAGCCTGCTTTGTGGGGAAGCATGATTTTAAGGCATTCACATCCAACAAAAAAAGCAAAAAGTCCACCGCCAGGACCATTGAGTCGATTGCCATTGAACGAAATGGCAATGAGCTGGTGCTGACTTACAATGGTGATGGATTTTTGTATCATATGGTGCGGATTCTCACAGGTACGCTGATTGAGGTCGGACTGGGAAAGAGAAGCCCGGAATCAATACCGGAGCTGTTAGAGCACGGGACCAGAGATATGGCGGGCGAACTTGCACCCGCTAAGGGGCTGTGCCTTGTAGAAGTGAGATATTAAAATATATTTTCCTGTAAAACAACAGTTGAAAAAAATGTCGAATCCGTTATAATTAAGGTATTGGAGTAAATATTTTATAATGATATACGGAGGACTCATGAATGGGAAATGTGAAACGTATCTACGTTGAGAAAAAGGATTCCTTTGCTGTAAAAGCGAGGGAGCTTGAGGAAGAGTTAAAGAGCTATCTGGGAATAGCCGGACTCGAAAAGGTAAGAATCTTTATCCGCTATGATGTGGAAAATCTTTCTGATGCTACATTTGAAAAGGCATGCAAGTGCGTATTTTCGGAGCCACCGGTTGATGACCTGTATTTTGAGAACTTTGAGATGCCTGCAAATGCGCGCTGTTTTTCAGTAGAGTTTTTACCTGGCCAGTTCGATCAGAGAGCAGATTCGGCAGTACAGTGCGTACAGTTCCTGAAGGAAGATGAGCAGCCGATCATCAAGACAGCCGTTACCTATCTTCTGATCGGAAATATTTCTGATCGTGAGTTTGATAAGATAAAGAATTACTGTATCAATCCTGTCGATTCCAGAGAGACGGATATGGTGAAGCCTGAAACACTTGTGACGGAGTTTGAGGAGCCTGCTGATGTGGCAAGCTTTGACGGTTTTGCAGAGATGGCAGAGGAGCAGTTAAAGGAGCTTTATGATTCCCTTGGACTTGCGATGACCTTCAAGGATTTCCTGCATATCCAGAATTACTTTAAAAATGATGAGCACAGAGATCCGACCGTGACAGAGATCAGAGTGCTTGATACATACTGGTCTGACCATTGCCGCCACACGACATTCTCCACAGAGCTTAAGGATGTCACATTTGAGGATGGTTTTTATACAGAACCGATCAAGACGACTTATGAGCAGTATCTTGCTACCAGAGAGGAAATCTTTGCAGGCAGAAAGGATAAGTATGTCTGCCTGATGGATCTGGCACTCATGGCAATGAGAAAGCTGAAAAAAGAGGGCAAGTTAGAGGACATGGAAAAGTCTGATGAGATCAATGCATGTTCGATCGTTGTTCCGGTAGAAATCGACAAGGAAGACGGAAAGGGCGTGATCACAGAGGAGTGGCTTGTAAACTTCAAGAACGAGACACACAACCATCCGACAGAGATTGAGCCGTTTGGTGGAGCAGCTACCTGTCTTGGTGGTGCGATCAGAGATCCCCTTTCAGGACGTACTTATGTATATCAGGCAATGCGAGTAACTGGTGCAGCTGATCCGACTGTTCCTGTTGAAGAAACGATGAAAGGTAAGCTTTCACAGAAAAAACTTGTGCGTGGTGCAGCAAGTGGATATTCTTCCTACGGTAATCAGATTGGTCTGGCAACAGGCTTTGTCAAGGAAGTATACCATCCGAATTACGTAGCAAAGAGAATGGAGATCGGTGCTGTTATGGCAGCAGCTCCAAGAGCAAGCGTCATTCGTGAAAATTCTGATCCGGATGATATCATCATCCTGCTCGGTGGACGTACAGGACGTGACGGCTGTGGTGGTGCGACAGGTTCTTCCAAGGTGCACACGACAGCATCTCTTACGACCTGCGGTGCAGAGGTTCAGAAGGGTAATGCACCGACAGAGCGTAAGTTACAGAGATTATTCCGCAGACCAGAAGTCAGCAAGATCATCAAGAAGTGTAATGACTTTGGTGCAGGCGGTGTCTCCGTTGCCATCGGTGAGCTTGCAGACGGACTTGTAGTTGATATGGATAAGGTGCCAAAGAAATACGCAGGTCTTGACGGAACAGAGCTTGCAATCTCTGAGTCACAGGAGAGAATGGCAGTTGTCGTTGATCCGAAAGATGCAGACAAGTTCCTTGCTTATGCAGCAGAGGAGAACCTTGAGGCAGTAAAGGTCGCAGTTGTGACAAAAGAGCCAAGACTGGTACTGATGTGGAGAGGCAAGAAGGTCGTTGATATTGCAAGATCTTTCCTTGATACGAACGGTGCACATCAGGAGACAGGCGTCTATGTTGACACACCTGTGAAAGAGGACAATTACTTCAACCAGACAGCGTTAAAGAAGGTTGAAGATGCATTAAATAACAACAATGTAAAGGATGCAATCCTTGCTACACTAAATGACTTAAATGTATGCTCACAGAAGGGTCTTGTGGAGATGTTTGATGCTTCCATCGGTGCAGGCAGTGTGTTCATGCCTTATGGTGGTAAGTATCAGCTCACAGAGACACAGACAATGGTAGCCAAGCTCCCTGTATTGAAGGGTAAGACAGATGTTGTGACAATGATGTCATATGGCTTTGATCCGTATCTGTCAAGCTGGAGCCCATATCATGGAGCAATCTACGCTGTTACAGAGTCTATGGCTAAGATCGTGGCAGCAGGTGGAGATTATTCCAAGATCAGATTTACGTTCCAGGAATATTTCAGACGTATGACAGAGGAGCCTTCACGTTGGAGCCAGCCGTTTGCAGCACTTCTCGGTGCATATGATGCACAGATTGGCTACGGCCTTCCTTCCATCGGTGGTAAGGACTCCATGTCAGGTACTTTTAACGATATTGACGTACCTCCTACACTTGTTTCATTTGCAGTGGATGTTGCAAAGAAGCAGGATATCATCACGCCGGAGCTAAAGAATGCAGGAGACAAGCTCGTTGTATTCGATCTTCCAAAGAATGCGTATGACCTTCCTGAGTATGAGAAGGTTATGAAACTGTATGATGACATTGCAAAGCTGATCGCAGACAGAGTGATCGTAGCAGCATATGCGCTTGACTCAAAGGGTATCGTGGCATCCGCAGCAAAGATGGCATTTGGTAACAAGATGGGTGTCGAGTTTGAGACTTCCCTTGAGGCAAAGGAGCTTTTTGCAAATGGCATGGGTAGTATTATTGCTGAGGTTTCTGCAGATAAGCTTGAGGCACTGGCAGCAAGCGGTGTAGCTTACAGGACAGTTGGTACGGTTCTTGCTGAAAATGCAGGCTTTGTATACAAAGATACGACCGTATCCATGGATGAGGCGCTCAAGGCTTGGACTTCTAAGCTCGAAAAGGTATTCCCGACAAAGGCTGTGAAAGCGACAGATGCAATCGAGACAAAGCTTTATGATACAAAGGATATCTATGTATGCAAGAATAAGGTGGCAAAGCCGACCGTATTTATACCGGTATTCCCGGGCACGAACTGCGAGTACGATTCAACCATCGCGTTTGAGCGCGCAGGTGCAAACGTCGTAACAAAGGTATTCAGAAACCTGTCAGCTTCCGATATCAGGGATTCCGTTGACGAGTTCGAGAAGGCAATCTCACAGGCACAGATCATCATGTTCCCGGGCGGATTCTCAGCAGGTGATGAACCTGACGGAAGTGCGAAGTTCTTTGCAACAGCTTTTCAGAATGCAAAGATCAAAGAGGCAGTCAACAAGCTCTTGAATGAGAGAGATGGTTTGGCACTTGGTATCTGTAACGGATTCCAGGCAATCATCAAGCTCGGACTTGTACCATACGGTGAGATCGTAGGACAGAAGGAGGACTCTCCGACATTGACCTACAACACGATCAACCGCCATATCTCAAAGATGGTATACACGAAGGTTGTCACAAACAAGTCGCCCTGGTTACAGCTTGCAGAGCTTGGTAAGACGTATGTTACACCTGCTTCTCACGGTGAGGGACGTTTCGTAGCACCGAAGGAGTGGATTGACAAGCTCTTTGCAAATGGACAGGTCGCTACGCAGTATGCTGACTTCAATGGAAACATTTCCATGGATGAAGAGTGGAACGTAAACGGTTCTTATGCATCAATCGAGGGTATCACTTCTCCTGACGGAAGATGCCTTGGCAAGATGGCGCATGTGGAGCGTCGCGGCGATGCCGTAGCCATGAACATCTACGGCGAGCAGGACATGAAGATCTTCGAGTCCGGTGTGAAGTACTTTAAATAATAAGCGTTGAAAAGACCTTGCGAGAAGGAGACTTCTTGCAGGGTCTTTTTATAGCGTCAAGATAAAAAACAACAGACAGGCTATAGATATTTGAAATTCTGCCGATATACATTATGTAAATAAAGAGGAGTATCAATCGAAAGGGGATCGTATGATATCATGAATATAAACAGTTCAAGAAATTTACTTGTGCGTTCGGCAAATTTGAGAAGTGCCAGGAGAAGTCGCAGAAGCAAGGCACTCAACCGTGACGCTTCATCAGTAAGCAGCAGCTTAAATCAAAGCTCTGCCAAAAAAACATCTTCCTCAACATCAACGTCAGCATCTTCAACACAGTTAAAGCAGATTACAATGTATGAAAAGATGGAGAAATCTGCCAGCGAGATTCAGAGTGATGTCAAGAATATGCTCACAATCGGGAAGATGTCCTATACGGATGATGAGACAGGCAAAAAGGCGCACGAAAATGACAGAGAAAGCCTGATATCTGGCATAAAGAGCTTCATAACAGATTACAATCTGGTACATAGTGCCTTGGATGATATTTCGGGTATGGTTAATCTTGCTTTCAGGAGAACGCTCGATAGTACTATTTCAACAGAAAAGACCGCTCTTGGCGAGATTGGAATATCCATATCAAAAGATGGAGTGCTTTCCGTCGATGACAAGGCTTTATCAGAGGCAGATGAAGAAAAAATTAAGACTCTGTTTGATAAGGAAGATTGCTTTGCAGACAAAATCAGCACAAAGATGAAAGCAATCGAAAGCTCCGCATCAAACAGTCTTACTGCATTAAATAAGCTCTACGGCTCGACCTCTACTTATAATCAGTATGGAGTTGGCAATTCCTGCTATAATGGCAGTTACTATAATAGCAGCAGCTGGTATTACTGAGGTGGCTAAAACACGCATGTCTTTCAATCGGGTGCATAGGAAGTTGAAAAAGTGGACATTATATAAAGAAGTATGGTTGTCCAAAACAAGGAGTAACTTATGTGTGGCAGGTATTATATTGATGACGATATGAAAGATGAATTGGAAAAGCTGATTCATGACATTGATCAAAAGATTAGAAATAGGAATATTACCGGAGATATGAAGCCTTCCATGCAGGCACCTGTCATATATCAGAGAGACAGGCAAAAACAATTAGATGCTTTTCAATGGGGATTCAAGAAGTACCAGGGAAATGGTCTGGTCATCAATGCAAGAGCCGAGTCTGTTTTTGAAAAGAAGATGTTTTCGGGTGCTGTTACAAATAGAAGATGCATTATTCCGGCAAGCGGATTTTATGAATGGGATGCTTTAAAAAATAAGTTTCACTTTACAGACGGTCATAAGAAAATTCTATATATGGCCGGGATATTTCGAATGGAGGGAGAAAATAATCATTTTGTCATTCTTACGACGGAAGCGAACAGCTCCATGAAACCGGTGCACGACAGGATGCCTGTGATTCTGCAGGAAGATCTGATAGACGCATGGCTTTCGGATGACACTGCAACAAAAGAAATCTTAAGCAGAGTGCCACCCTTACTGTGCAAAGAAGCAGAAATCGAACAATTGAGATTTGAATTTTAAACCCTGGTAAAAAAATACCAGGGTTTATGTTTATTATTTCCATTTACAACAGAACCTTTGTTTGTTATAATAAAATAAGAACAAATGTTTTGAATGGTGATGATATGGAGAAAGTAATATTTCATGTGGATGTTAATTCAGCATTCCTTAGCTGGGAAGCGGTATATCGGATAAAATGTCTGGGAGAGACAGAAGATTTAAGAGAAATTCCTTCCGCAGTCTGTGGAGACATCAAGATGCGGCATGGAATTATCCTGGCAAAATCGATTCCTGCTGGAAAAGCAGGGGTAAAAACGGCAGAGACAATATCAGAAGCAATGAACAAATGCCCGAATTTGAAACTTGTTCAACCGCAGTATAGTCTATATGAAACTTCTTCAAAGGCGTTACTGGAACTTTTAAGAGAATTTGCTCCGGTCGTGGAGCAGTACTCCATTGATGAGGCATACTGTGATATGACGGGTACATCTTCTCTGTGGGGGAGCCCTGTAGTAGCTGCCAATCTGATCAAGGATAAAATCCATAAGGAGCTTGGTTTTACTGTAAATATTGGGGTTTCGAATAATAAATTGCTGGCAAAGATGGCGTCTGATTTCAGAAAACCGAATCTTGTGCATACATTGTTTCCAAGTGAGATCAAAAGAAAGATGTGGCCATTGCCTGTAGGAGAGTTGTTCTTTTGTGGTAGGGCAACAGAAAAGAAATTAAGGTCTTTAGGAATTACCACGATTGGAGATTTGGCAAGGACAGATGTCCATTTGCTAAAAAGTATCTTAAAAAAGCATGGTGAGGTTTTGTGGGCATTTGCAAATGGAATTGCTCTCTCTCTGGTTCAGGGTGATGCGCCTGATAATAAGGGATATGGAAACAGTATGACAGTTCCCTTTGATGTCTGCGATTCATCCACTGCGCACATGGTCCTGCTTTCTCTGTGTGAAACAGTTGGCATGAGATT
>JAFOYD010000017.1 GCA_017391545.1 Lachnospiraceae bacterium | reverse complement strand
TTTGCAGGGATATCATTTTGACAGACCATTGAGTCCGGATGAGTTTTATCATAAATATGTAAAGTAATAAGAGGGGAAGGATATGAAAAAAATTTCAATCATTTCAGCAGTGATGCTATTGGGTGCAGTATTGCTTACGGGGTGTGGTTCGGCTGACCCGAAAGATGTAAATATTATCGCCTTAAAGGGACCGACAGCCATGGGTATGGTATCGTTTATGGATCAGGCAGATTCCGGCGAGCTTACAGACAACAATTACAGCTTTGAAATTGCGGCGGCGGTTGACGAAGTGACACCAAAGATCGCACAGGGACAGGTTGATATCGCGGCAGTACCTGCCAATCTGGCATCGGTATTATACAACAATACAGATGGCAATGTGGAGGTGCTCGCCATCAATACACTCGGTGTGATCTATATTGTGGAAAGTGGCGAAAACATATCGGGCGTTGAAGATTTACGAGGCAAGACGATTTATGCAAGCGGTAAAGGTGCTACACCGGAATATGCGTTAAATTATGTTCTTTCCCAGAATGGCATCGATCCTGAACAGGATGTGACAATCGAGTGGAAAAGTGAGCATACAGAGTGTCTGACTGCACTTTTGGCGGATGAAAATGCGATTGCGATGCTTCCACAGCCGTTTGTAACGATCGCGCAGACCAAGAGTGAAAACATTCGGGTGGCACTTGATCTTACCGAGGAGTGGGATAAGCTGGGCACGGAGTCTTCAATGCTTACGGGAGTTGTGGTAGCCAGAAAGGACTTTATCGAAGAAAATCCGGCAGCAGTCGAAGCCTTTATGCAGCATTATGAGGATTCTGTAGCGTATGTGAACGAAAATGTTGAGGATGCAGCAGCACTCATCGAAAAATATGATATTGTGCCGGCTGCAGTGGCAGTAAAAGCGGTTCCCAAATGCAATATCACCTTTATCACAGGTGACGAGATGCAGACAAAGCTTTCCGGTTATCTTGCGGTGATCATGGAGCAGAACCCAAAGGCAGTGGGAGGAGCACTCCCGGAGGATGATTTTTACTATAAACGATGAAAAGAGAAAATAAAGTCAGCTTATGGGCAGTTGTCTTTTGGCTTGTTGTATGGCAGCTGGTCAGTTTTGAACTAAATAGTGAGCTTTTGTTGGTATCACCGATCAAGGTCATCATAAGGCTTGGACAGCTTATGGTGACTTTGGCATTTTGGAAGTCAGTACTTTTTACCTTATCCCGCATTGGGCTGGGATTCTTTATGGCAGCAGTGTCAGGGTGTGTGCTTGCGGCGATAGCCTCCCGCTACAGGAGAGTGCGTGAGCTGCTTGCTCCGCTGATGGTGACGATTAAGTCAGTGCCTGTGGCATCATTTATTATACTGGCACTGATCTGGTTTTCAGCGAGAAACCTTTCCGTGCTGATCTCTTATCTGATGGTCCTGCCAGTCATCTACACCAATATGCTAAACGGCATCCAGAGCGTGGACAGACAGCTTCTTGAAATGGCACAGGTATTTCGAATATCGGGGTTTCGGACAGTCAGAACCATCTACCTGCAGCATTTGCTGCCCTTTTTGTATTCTGCCTGCAGTGTGGCATTGGGGCTTAGCTGGAAGGCAGGGGTTGCGGCAGAGGTCATCGGCATTCCCAAAGGCTCAATTGGAGAGTGTCTTCAGCAGGCAAAAATCTATCTTGACACACCAGACCTGTTTGCATGGACACTTGTGATTGTTATATTGAGTCTCGTGTTTGAAAAGATGGTTCTGCGCGGACTGCTGTTCTTCACGGAAAAGATAAGGGATTTGTAAACAAAATTAATGGAAAAGGATTGTTGTTAACATGAATTTAAGAGAACTTTCAACGGAGGAATTTACGGACATCTATAACCAATATTTGACCGTGGACTTTCCACAGAATGAAGTCAAGCCCCTTGCGCGTATCCTTGATACGATGAAGACCGGGATTTGCTGTGCATATGGATTGTTTGACGGTGATGTGCTCAAAGGATATGCAGTGTTCATCCTGCCCCAGGGACTTGAATACGGATTGCTTGATTATCTGGCAGTTGTAAAAGAATACCGGGGGACAGGGGTTGGACATGTGTTTTTTGATCTTATTGGTGACACACTTGTCAGAAAATCATCTTCCTTAAAGGGACTTTTCATAGAATCTGAAAATATTGAATTTGCCACAAATGATGCAGAACGCACAATCAGGGAAAAAAGAATCTCCTTTTACAGACAGAATCACTGCGAGCTTACGTCACTTGGTGCCAGACTTTTTGGCGTGACCTACAGCATCATGGTTTATCGTTTTGACAGGGAATTATCAGATGAACAAAGCAACAGGCTTCCGACAATCGCGGATCTGGACAAAATCTATGTTGCCATGTTCAAGGAACATCATTACGAGAGCAGGGTAGCTCTTTGGAAGGAAGAAGCCAGCGAATGAGAGAGGATATCTGTATCAGAAATATCACGAAGTCCTATGGTGAAAAGACGGTCTTTACAGACCTTAATCTCAAAATAGAAAGCGGAAAGATTACCTGTATTATGGCTCCCTCCGGTGCCGGGAAGACAACGCTCCTTAGAATGATGATGGGGTTGGA
>JAFOYD010000198.1 GCA_017391545.1 Lachnospiraceae bacterium | reverse complement strand
CTGTCGCTGAACACCTGACAAAGCTCAAGATATGCTTTGTCAGTGCCAGTCTCCTCTTTTAGCTCACGTCTTGCCGTCTCGTAAATGGTTTCTCCTTTTTTCATAAAGCCACCCGGAAGCGCCCACTTGTCCAGAAAAGGCTGTTCGGCTCGTCTGATCATCAGAATTCTGAGCCGCTTCGGCGGAAGCTTTCGGTAATCCTCCTCTGCCGACTCTTTTCTGCCAATCGAAAACACAGCGATATCTGCTGCAAGTGACGGCCTGTCGTACTTGTTGATATCATAATTTTCCAAAAAATTTTCTTCTGCAGTCTTACTCATTGATCAACTAAGCCTCATCATATTCTTCAAAATTGACAAATTCCTCAGACTCGATTTCAGCGGGAAGTCTTAAATCACCACGCGGGCTGACTGATACAGAACCTACCTTCACACCATCAGGCATACAGTTACGTTTGAACTGCTGTCTGAAAAATCTGGTGTAGAATACTTTCTGCCACTTTCTGATCTCGTCATCACTGAACTTATAATCACTGCTCTGTCTGACAGCCTCTTTGCACAGCTCTAATATTTCAGCAGGTGTCATACCATATCTGAGTGTGTAGTAAAGGAAAAAGTCATGCAAAATATAAGAACCTACCGTATCCTCTGTCTTCTGTGCGATGGTTCCATCCTCGTTTGGAGGCAAAAGTTCAGGACTTACAGGCGTATCGATAATATCTTCAATCACCTTGTCCATACCTTCAAAACCATTCTCAGCCATATTGTGTCCAATCTCATCAACCAGGGTACGCACCAAAGTTTTTGGGATACTTGCATTGACCGCATACATGCTCATGTGATCCCCGTTATAGGTGCACCAGCCAAGTGCAAGCTCTGAAAGATCACCTGTACCGATGACAAAACCGCCGTCCTTGTTTGCCACATCCATCAGAATTTGTGTGCGCTCTCTTGCCTGACAATTCTCATAAGTGATATCATGGACATTCTCATCCTGTCCAATGTCTTTAAAGTGCTGTCGCACAGAATCCACGATACTGATTTCCCGAATATCACAGCCGAGATATTTCATCAGCTCAAGCGAATTGTTCTTCGTGCGTTTTGTCGTTCCAAATCCCGGCATGGTAATTCCTGTCACTGTTGTTGATGGCAGTCCAATATTTTTCACAGCCTTCGCAGCAACTAACAGTGCCAATGTGGAGTCAAGACCACCCGATACACCGACCACAACGCAGCTACTCTTTGTTGTCTCAATACGCCTCTGCAAGCCGGCCACCTGCATGTTGAAGATTTCAAGACTTCTCTCCCTTCGGTTCTTTGATGGTACGAATGGCGTTATTGATACTCTCGCAAGAATATCTTCTTTTTTTATAAGAGGCTTTCTGCAATCTACCAGGCGATACTTGCGGTCTGAATAATTATTTTTGCACTGTGAGAATGTCTTGTTGGCTACTCTGTCATGCCTTATTTTGGTGAGATTAAAATCTTTCACAAGCACTGTTTCTTCAAAGGGCTTGCACTCGCCAATCAGCTTTCCATTCTCATACATCAGATTATGTCCGCTAAATACCAGATCCGAAGTCGACTCGTATCTTCCTGCCGATACATATACATATCCACTGATGCAGCTTGCTGATGCTGCACCAATCAGATTTCTCCTGTACTGTGCCTTTCCTATAACCTCATTTGATGCAGAGATATTCACAATGATTTCTGCACCATTGAGTGCCATGATCCTTCCGGGCGAAACAGTCGCCCATACATCCTCACACACCTCAAGACCAATACATACTGCATTGTCCGTTCCCACATTGATGACAATATTATTGCCAAATAATGTCCGCAGTTTTTCACTTCCACAATTGATTTCAAGTTCCTCTGCATCATATTCCCTTGCACTAAACCAGCGTTTCTCATAAAACTCTCCGTAATTAGGCAAATACGTCTTTGGAACGATTGCAACAAGCTGCCCATTCTGGATCAATGCCGCACAGTTAAACAGCTCTCCCGCTTTCTCAAAAGGAAGTCCCACGACAAGTGCCGCGCCTCCTTCTCCATATTTTTTAGTATGGCTGACCATTTTTCCCAATCCTTTTAATGCCATATTTAAAAGGCTTCTATTGTTGAACAGGTCAGCACACGTATATCCTGTAAGGGATAGCTCCGGTGTCACCACCAGATCTGTCTTGTCCGCAAGTCCATCGTAAGCGTTTAAGATTTCTTCACAGTTTTTAGATACATTTCCAATATGAACTCTGGGCGTAACTACTGCGACTCTAAATAAATTTAATGCATTCTCCATCTTTTTCTACCATATCCTTCAGTTAAAAATTTCCATTATTGAGTATATTTCTTATGTCGGCAAGGGATTGTTCCTTTACAAGCTTACCATCCCGGAATACAACTTCAAGCATATTTTCTCTTCCGGAAATCGTTTCACTTGTGTACCCATCTTCAAAAGTGATATTACCACTTTCATCACAATATACACGGCACAATCCTTTCTGGCTTTTCTTAAAGCCACCATCCTTTGGATTTTTAAAGATTGGAATCGGTCTGCCATCTACCTCACAATAAGTTGCCTTGATACAGGAACTGAAGGTATCTCTTGTAAATGGCTTGAGCATTCCTTCTTCCTCGATACACTGCATACTAAAGCTTCCCACACCAAGTGCAACATTGCTGCAGGCAAAGCCATTCTCAATCAGAATCTGATAAATAGCTTCACATCTCTGTATCGTAATACTGTCACCATAGATTGCCTTCACATGCGGATCGAGCACCTTATATCCTTTATCATTTACCGTTCCTCCAAAAATATCCCACAGTTTAAATACGGTCTTTGTAACAACCTCCACACAGTCGCCACTATCGCCACGCATCAGCATACAGCCGTTGTGCTCCAAAATCTCCTTTTTGAGCTGCGGAAGTACATTGTCTATGATATTCCAATAATCATAGGAATCAAGGACTGCTGAAAAGCTCGTATCCGGATAAATTTCCGTAAGCAGCCTGCGCAAAAGTGTGATCTCATCACCATCAACTGCATAATTACTGCACATTACAGAGTGCTCTGTACTGACAGCACCAAACGCCACAGGCTCTTTTGTGCAGTCGCAATTATACATCTCCTCCAAAAACGGTATAACCGGAACCGTAGCAGTATTCAAAAAGGATAAGCACCAGCCTGCACTTGACTTCACTGCCGACTGCAGACACTCCTGCCCTCTGAAAGAAAAATCTCCCAAAGCCTTTGCTTTTGGTAAAGAAGCATCAACGGAGATATCATAGTATTTGTTCACAATATCCCTGTAGGACGCTCCAACTGTAGCGCTGAGCATCGGATGCCACATTTCTGCGCTGATTAGTGATTCTAATGCCTGTGGCAACCATGCAAAGTCAGGATGCGTATTGCTGATTTCAAACATCGGCACATGCATCGGAACCCGGGTTCCCTCCGGGAGTGCCTTAATTTCTATCGGAAGATATCCCAATTTGTGAAGCTTCACGATTTTCTCAGTCTTATATGCATTTTTTCCAAGTGCAGCTCCAAGCACCCTGTCATATTCTCCGACGACCTCATCCAAATCTCTTTCAAAAAACGCATCATTGAAGTAATCAATCAGGTATGTCTTAACAAATGCCTGCAGGCCGAACATGACTACATGATCCCACATTTTGACCCTGCTCATGCGCGGTGTAAAGTAAGAGACTGATTTTTCTATTTTATCAGGCAGCATGTCAGAGTGAACTGCCTTATAAAAGTCGATTAGTAGCATTGGGTTTGTCTTTTTCATATGTCTGATTCCTTTCCTGTCTGAATAATAATAATAATAATAATTTACTCATCTATATCAACAATTGAGATTCGCTTATTTTCCTTGTCCCTGAAAATACTGTCCGTCGTATATATATGCCTTACCTGCTCACACTCATATAACGCTCCCTGTGTTGCCACATTCTCACAGTGGGTTATAAAAAGATCTATCCCAGCTGCTCCAAGCTCTGCAAGTGCTTTTGCGGAGTATAAAAAGGTTCCTCCGTAAGAGCAGATATCGTCCACAATCAATATGTTGCTTCCTGCAATCAGCTCTGTTTCTCCTGCAACGGACAAGCCTTTAATCTCGCCGCTGCTCCAGTCTCTTTTCTTGATACCAAAGCAGTACGGAAGCGGTATCATGCCGCTATAACGCTTTCCTGCACCTTCATCCGGATAGAACATCAGTGGCTTTTTGCCTGTTTCATTCTCTATTTTTTCAATCACTTTTTCGATATATTTTTGCGGTGTATACTGCTTTACTCTGTCAATCAGTGCAAGACTTACATTGGAATGTGCATCCAGAACCCTTACCTCCTGAAATCCCAGACTGTTAATCAGCTCTGCGAAATATTTTAAAGTAAAGACATCCTCGGGGTTTTTCACCCTGTCCTGTCTTGCATTTGGTATATATGGCATGTCGAGAATCAGATTGTTGTATCCTGCTGCCTTGATATGTTTTGTAAGAAAATATACTGCCAGAAGTTCTTCATTGTTCTCATAATTCCACTTAATTATAATTTCAGCATTTTTTTCATCGGTATCAATAACTTCTTTTAGTAAAAGTGTTCCATCTGGAAAATAATTTACTGCTACTTCTTTATCATTGATCTTTATCATGTCAATTCCTCATTTCTATCCACTGTCCTGTGTGTGAAGACATCATCTTATGCAATTTTGATCTGACACATCTTCATTGCTTCAATAGCATTAGTGTGGCTCTGTGGTGTGACACCCGCACAGCACTTTTCTATCACCGTAATTCCTACCTCCGGCAGATTTGCCTTGATCAAGAGTGCATTGGATATGACACAGATGTCAGTACAAAGTCCTACGAGTGTCACCTGCTCAAGCTCCTTCTTCTCTTTCAGGTATGCTGCAAGATCTACAGAGCCAAAGGTCAGTTTATCAAACACCTTCATGTCATCCGTTCTCAGAGACTCAAGCTTTTTGTCGATCTGCCATCCCTCTGTGCCCTTAATGCAGTGAGGAACCGGAAGGTTTCTGCCCTCCTGTGTTTCCATATAATTATCAAAGTGTGTATCTCTTGTAAAAATCACCTCTCCATCAAAGGACCGGATTGCCTCTGCCACATTGTCCACGATGGCAACAGCTTCCTTAGTTCCTAATGCGCCATCAATAAAATCCTTCTGCATATCAACTACTACAAGTACATTCTTCATACAAATCCTCCATTCTGCCAGCAACTGTAAGTTTCAAGTTATTATCTATTTGATAATAAGAATATAGCACAGGATTTTATATCTGTCAACAACTTTTTATCAAAATAATAATATCTCCGCCATTCAACAAAAAACTAAGGAAAAAGCCACTAGCCAGCCTTTCACCTTAGTTTTTTATATTATTTATTCCTCTACAAGCTCATAGGATGCCCCGTCATATCCCAGATACTGGACAGTACCCATATCGATCTGTGCCACGCTCTGTGCGACATCAACGACAGGAATGCATTTGCCCTTTCTGATAAATAGAGGGACCTCATTGAGCGCTACTTCAATGTAGTGTGTGCCTTTGTCCATGATCTCCTCGTAAATGCTTCCGTCCGGCATAAATTTGATGAATTTCATTTCTTCCGGAAGATACACTGTTCTTCCACTTACATTCTGCGTATATACCGGCGTGATCATAAGCTCTTTTCCAAGCATCAGCTGATCCTCTGTCTCAATTGCCCTTCTGTCATCAGGATAATCAAAGCCAAGAGGTCTGAAGTACAGGTCATCATTATTTACGGCCTTTAGGAACTCACTGTACAGATATGGAATCAGACGATATCTCACACCAATCACATGTCTGAAATCTTCAATGTTTTCAAACTGATAACACTCCTGTTCCCTCGTGCCAAGTGCAGCGTGATTACGCATCAGCGGTGTAAATACACCGAGTGCCAGCCAGCGAAGCACCAGATCTCTTGTCGCATTCGAACCGAATCCACCGAGATCTGAACCAGTATATACAAAACCGCACATATTTAATGATGGCATCATCTTGAGGTTCAGAAGAATGTGCGACCACCAGGACTGATTGTCACCTGTCCAGATACCGCCATAACGATGCATTCCAATATACGATGAACGTGAGAATAAAAGCATTTTCCTGTCCGGTGCAATTTTCTGCAATGCCTCACCTGCCGCCCTTGTCATGTTAAAGCCATAGAGATTATGCACCAGATCATGGCGAACCATCTTGCCATTTACATTATGATAAAAGCGCTTATAGTCCTCAGGATTATTCTGAAGCTGTTCCATCTTGCTTCTGACCTCTCCCGGAAGTGCATTCGCATTGTTCATGATGTCCTCGCCTTCATCATCACCTGCCACCTGCTCTGAACCCTTGCCTTCAAGCTCTTTTGCATAGGCAGCGATCGCCTTATTCACTTCCTGAATGCCCTCCTCTGAATAGAAAATAGCAGGCTCATTCATGTCATTCCAGAAACCGTCTATTCCCAGATCCGTGAGGACTTCATACTTGCTTCCAAACCACTCTCTGGCAGCGGGATTGAGTACATCTGGAAAATGTGTCCACCCCGGCCATACTGCTGCCACGAAATCAGAACCATCCTCGCGCTTGCAGAAGTATCCTTTTTCGACACCTTCTTCGTAAATGTCATAACCATCCTCAATCTTGACTCCGGCATCGATAATCGGTATCAGATGGATTTCCTGATCCTTCATGCCCTGCACGAACTTCGGAAAATCCGGGAAACGCTCCGGATTGACCGTAAAATCCTTATAATCCTGCATATAGTCAATGTCCAGATAGACCATATCAATTGGAATCTGATTGTCCCTATAGCCCTTTACGACATTTGAGATATCTTCTGCGGTCTTGTAGCCCCAGCGGCTCTGTCCAAAGCCAAACGCATACTTGGGGGCAATATAACTTTTCCCTATGATTTTGCGAAACTGCTTCGTCACATCATATGCGCTCTCACCCGTAATCACATAGAGATATAAGTCAGCCCGCTCGCAGCTTACCGTCAACAGATCCTGCTTCGTATAGCCAATGTCAAAGGTCAGATTCGATGGATAATCGAAAAACAGTCCGACATTCTGTTTCCCTGATATGACTATGAAATTGTGCGCACCATACAAAGACGTTTTTTCTTCTGTATGATTGGGATCATCAGAACATTTGCTGATATACTGATAGCCTCTTTTATTGATGCCACGGTTCGCCTCTCCAAGTCCATAGATCACATCATCGCGGTCCATCTGATATCGGAAGCAGAAACCATTTTCGGTTGAGATCGATCCACAACCGATGCCTCCTGTCTGCTCTGAAATCTCAATCTTTGCTGTAACTGCATCCGTCTCAAACGGATTTCCAAATACATACTTTTTAACCATACTTAAATCTTTCCTTTCCTATTTTTTATAATTGCTGCTGCCACAATCAGTGAGGTCACAAACTCAGCTGTAGGAAATGCAAGCCACACCCCGTTCATGCCAAACAGCCATGACATGACAAATGCACATATGATGATTGCAACAAAACCTCTGGTAATTGATGCAATAAATGCCGGTCTGGCAAGCTCAATCGCACTTAAGATGCCTGTCCCTACAATGTTAAAGCCTGCAAAAACAAACCCGGTGAAATAGAGTTTCAAGCCTGCAACCGCATAGCTTGTAAGCGCTGCATTGTTCTCATTGTTGAACACCGCTGCGATTCGCCCTGCAAAAGCAAATACAAACAGCAGAATCAGTATTGAAAGCATGAATGATGTAGCAATGCTAAGTCTGATTATTTTGCTGACAGATGCATGCTTCCCTCTGCCATAATAATCACTCAGCAAAGGCTGTGAACCCTGCGACACACCATTGAATACTGCCACTGCGACAAGCGATGAATTCGCCACCACACCATATGCTGCCACCCCAACGTTTCCGGCAAGTCCCAAAATAATCATATTGAACACCACCGTAATCACACCGGATGAAATTTCGCCTACAAAAGCGGATATTCCCAGACGGCATGCGCTCAGCAATTTTGCAAATGACGGCATTGACCACCGAAAGGCAACCGTGCTTTTTGCAGATAATAAATGTGTACAACATATGATGATCCCAAGAATGGGAGAAAGCGCTGTTGCAAGCGCTGCTCCTGCCATTCCCATGTGTAGCGGAAACATCAGAATGTAGTCAAAAATGATGTTAAAAATACTACTGAACAGTGTCGCTGCCATCGCCACCGACGGTGCATCATCATTTCGCACAAACGCATTGCAGATATGATTCCACATAAAAAACGGGGCAAACAACATGAAAATTTGAGTATAGCTTGTTCCGATTGCAACAATTCGATCGTCACCGCCAAGCAGTGCTACAATCCGATCCGGTATCAAAAGCCCTGCCAGTGCAAAAAACAGTCCAAACAGAAATGCCCACAAGATTGCATTCGAAAAATAGTTGTCTGCACTCTGCTCATTTTTTGCCCTTAGAATCCTGAACTTTATGGCGGATCCTACTCCAATCATCGCACCGATGGCAAAAATCAGACTGTAGATTGGAAGCACAAGGTTGAGTGCTGTAATTCCGTCTGCTCCCTCTGCCAAGGAGATAAAAAATGTGTCTGCAAGAATATACACTGATATTCCCAGCATGCCTAATATGTTCTGTGAAACATATCTGGCAAAAAGTCTGCCTTCACTCGTCTGTCTCTCTTTCATCTCTTCTCCCTATTAACTTGATTCCTATATGTCATATTATAACCGACATAAAACCTGCTATCAAGTAAAATACTGCTGCCTTTCCCTAAAAGCACCTCACAGATTGAAAAAAGTGCGAAGTAGTCTCCCACTTCGCACTTCACAACAAATATATCCTATAAACACATTTTATAGATCTTTACAACGTCTTCCGGAGTCAGTTTAACGTATGACCGTGTAGACAATCCGCTGGTTCTGACCGCTTCTGTTGCCATTTCAGTAAACTGTGAATCATCAATTCCAATTTCTGTAAGCGTTCCTGGCAATCCTAATTCATGGAAAAATTTCTCGGTTTTGTCAATTCCTGCATTTGCCGCCACATAATCATCAGCTTCTTTGATATCCCATACATTTCTCGCGTACATGGCAAATCTGGCAACGGTATTGTCACTGAGCACATATCGCATCCATTGTGGTGTCAAAATTGCAAGACCTACTCCATGCGTGATATCATAAAACGCTGACAGCTCATGTTCAATCGGATGCACACTCCATGCTCCGCCTTTACCTACCGTAAATAAATGATTCAGACCAATCGAGCTCGTCCACATCAGATTTGACCGCGCCTCATAGTTCTGTGGCTCCTTCAAGGCGATAGGGCCATATTTAAAGCATGTTTTTAGCGCTGCTTCGCTCAGTCTGTCTGTAATATACGCTCCGTCATTCGGTTGGAAATACTGCTCAAAAATATGTGAAATAATATCAGCAGTACCTGCTGCTGTCTGCATGGGTGGCAACGTATATAAATACGTTGGATCACACACTGACAATGTCGGATACAGCATTGGAAGGCTGATTTCCAGCTTTTCTTTTGTCTCCTCATTACTGATGACAGCTCCCGGATTCATCTCAGAACCTGTTGCGCAGATCGTCAGTACTGTAAAAATTGGTAATGCTTTTGTCGCCAGTGTCTTGTCAAGTACAAGATCCCATGGATCGCCATCATAGAAAGCAGCACATGCGATATGCTTGGAAGCATCAATCGAGCTTCCGCCGCCAACAGCAAGAATGACATCAATGTCATTTTTTTTGCATAATTCTGCTCCCTTCCTCACAGAGGAAAGTTTTGGATTCGGTTCGATACCCGATAGCTCATAAATCTGATAATCTTTCAGCACTTCATATATTTTGTCATAAAGCCCTGTCTTCTTAATACTTCCACCACCATACACAAGCAGTACCCTGCTGCCATATTTCCCGATTTCTTTGGCAAGGCATTCCACCTGACCCTCACCAAATCGAATATCTGTCGGAACACAAAAATCAAATCTGTTCATTGAATCTACCTCCCGTCAAATCTTTGCCTTGAATCTGTCATATCGAAGTTCATACAAATCAACATCCGTCTCACCAGTAGCGATCAATTTCGCCAGCTGCGAAGCAGCTCCCGGCGCGATGCCAAATCCATGACCGCTAAAACCGCACGCAGCATACAGCCCTGGGATTTCATTAACAGCTCCAATGACCGGTACGCCATCTGCACACTTGTCACTCCAACCTCCCCAGGTTCTAACAATTTTGGCATTGCTAAGATCTGGAAAATATTTCATGATACCTCTACAGATACATGGTGCTGTTTTGGCACTTGATACCGGTGTTCCGTTATCTTTGTTGAACGGTTCAAGTCCTGACGAACCGCCAAACACAAAGGAACCATGCTTTGTCTGGTGCCCATAAAAATCTGCCTCCGCTGTACCAAGCATCTGATTAAACATATGGGGCTCTGCTTCTGTCACGAGACATTCCAGCAGCGAAGTCGTCATTGGCACATCAATACCGACGGTACCGAGAATTGCCCTGCTGCCATATCCTGCTGCAACCAGTACCTTTTCCCCTTCATAAATATTGTTCTCTGTAATAACCTGACGGATCTTACCCTTGATTGTCCGAAGCGCAACTACCTTTTCCCCTGATATGAACCGCACGCCAAGTTTCCTTGCAGTTTTATAATACCCAAGCGTTGTCGTGAGCGGATTGGCAT
>JAFOYD010000197.1 GCA_017391545.1 Lachnospiraceae bacterium | reverse complement strand
GCCGATCTACACGACATTGTTAAAACTGGATAACAGCCTTTTAGAGGCTGCTTCGGATCTTGGAGCCGATGCGATTCAGACGTTTATCAAGGTAACACTGCCGTTGTCAGTGCCGGGAATCATCAGCGGAATCATGATGGTGTTTTTGCCATCCATGACCAACTATGTCGTTCTTGATATGCTCTACAACAGTACTTACATCATGGGCAGCCTGATCGGGGCATACTTTAGTGCATATGATTGGCATAACGGTTCCATGATCGCTCTGGTATTGTTGATGATCATACTGATATTCACACTGCTTACCGGACGGCATGCGGACGAGGATGCAGGCAGTAGCAGGGGAGGTGTGATCAGATCATGAAAAAGATAGTTTCTACGGTTTTTCTGGGACTGATGATTTTGCTGCTGTATCTTCCGATACTGATACTGGCAGTATACAGCTTTACGGATTCTACGAATATTGGAGCAATCCATCATTTTTCTCTGCAGAATTATGTGACATTGTTTACCAAACCAGAGCTGATGGAAATGATCAAGGGAACGCTGATTCTTGCATTTGGTTCAGCCGTCATCGCTACGATCCTCGGTACCCTTGGAGCAGTGGGTGTGTTTTACTCAGGGCGCTTTGGCAATATGGTGATTGGCTCTCTCAATCAGGTTCCTATTGTCAACGCAGAGGTTGTGACTGCATTTTCACTGTGCATATTATTGATTGGTGTGTTCGGTGTGGACAAGAGTAATTTTATTTCGCTTTTGATCGGTCATGTGGTGCTGGAATCCCCCTTTGTGTATATGTCTGTGGTGCCAAAGCTTAAGCAGATGGACAACAGCCTGTATGAGGCGGCGCTAGATCTGGGCGCTTCACCGGCAGTGGCACTCCGGAAGATTGTATTTCCACAGATTCTGCCGGGAGTGGTGTCAGGCTTTGCACTGGCAATTACGCTGTCGCTGGATGATTACTTTATCACAAGCTACACGAAACCTGCGACATTTGACACGATCAGCACCTATGTAGTCAATGCCACAAGAGGTGCACAGACCGATATCAAAACGGCACTGTGGGCACTTTCTACCATTATTTTTGTGGTTGTTGTGCTGGCTGTTGTGATCATGAATGTGTCAGGCAGTAAAAATGAGAGAAAGGCAGGTGCAGGAAATGAGGAGAAAAGATAGTGCGGCACTGGGAGCTGCCCTGATTGCTCTGCCTGCTGCCTGTGCTTTCTTAGGGCAGACAGTTTATGCAAGCGAGGAACCAATTGTGCTCAGGGTGTGCAACTGGGAAGAGTATATTGACCTTGGAGAATGGGACGAGGATGAAGTCATTGAGCTTGACAACGGAGCGGCGATTCTGGGAGAACGACCATTGTATGAGGACTTTGAGGACTGGTACCAGGAAACCTATGGCAGGGAAGTACACGTGGAATATTCCTGCTTTGGTACGAATGAGGATCTGTATAATCAGCTCAATATGGGAGATACCTATGATTTGGTATGTCCGTCGGAATATATGATCATGAAGCTGATGGCAGAGGACAGGCTGGTGCCATACTCTGACAGCTTTTATGATGCGCAGGATGCGAACAATTTTTATATCAATAATGTTTCTCCCTATATTCGTGAGACATTGGATGAAAATGAGATCAATGGTGAAAGCTGGAGCAAATATGCGGCAGGATATATGTGGGGAATTACAGGCGTACTTTACAATCCTGAGCTTGTGACTGAAGAGGAGGCCTCAACTTGGAAGATTTTTGGAAATCCGAAGTTCAACAGACAGGTGACTTTGAAGGACAATGTTCGTGATTCGTACTTTACGGCACTTGGCATTTTGAAAGCTGATCTGCTGACCGATCAGGCGTTTACAGGTGCGGCAGATTATCATGACAGACTTGATGCTGAGATGAACGATGTGCGCAAAGAGACGATCGATGAGGCGCAGGCACTGTTGACAGACTTGCGAAACAATGTGTATTCCCTAGAGACAGACAGCGGAAAGGCAGATATGATCACCGGAAAAATTGTGGCAAATTATCAGTGGTCAGGGGATGCAGTGTATGCCATGGATCAGGCTGATGAGGATGACTTTGAGCTTCGGTTCGCAGTTCCAAAGGAGAGCACGAATCTATGGTTTGACGGATGGGTAATGTTAGCAAGCGGTATTGACGGTGATGCTGACAGACAGCATGCCGCAGAGGCATTTGTCAATTATCTGTCAAGAACTGACAATGCTGTCAGAAATATGTATTATATCGGTTATACTTCATCAATCGCAGGCAATGAAAACGATGATACCATTTATGAATATATTAACTGGTGCTACGGTGCAGAGGACGATGAGGAGAACACAGTAAGCTATCCGCTGGGGTATTTTTTCAGTGGCGATAACAGTGATGAGGAGTATGTATTGACAACCGATGCAGATTATGAAGGAAGACAGCTCTATTCCCAGTATCCGCCACAGGAGGTCATGGACAGGACTGCGATCATGCGGTATTTTGACACCGATGCAAACAAAGCGATCAATCAGATGTGGATCAATATCAGATGCTTTGATATCAATGATATTCCCGTGGCTGTCCGCGTGGTAATCCTGGCAGCAGTGCTCGTGCTGATCGGGGGTGGATATCGCAGGAGCAGAAAGATATGATTGTGGACAAGTATGCCAAAACTATGCTATAATTACATGAATTATGAGTTCACATGTTTGGAGGAAAAATATGTCACAGATAGACCAGAGTAAAATCAGAAATTTCTGCATTGTAGCACATATCGACCATGGTAAGTCTACGCTTGCAGATCGCATTATAGAAAAGACGGGACTGCTCACGAGCCGCGAGATGCAGGATCAGATCCTTGACAACATGGATCTGGAGCGTGAGCGTGGTATCACGATCAAGGCACAGACGGTTCGAACTGTTTACAAGGCACAGGAT
>JAFOYD010000196.1 GCA_017391545.1 Lachnospiraceae bacterium | reverse complement strand
CCTTGCTCAGATGACCATATCTGGTCTGTCTGCCATCAGCGTGGTTGATATAAACCGCATATCCATAACCACTTGCCCATCCAGCATATGACACTGTACCTGCATTGGACGCAACGACTGTCGTTCCGATCGGCACTGCCCAGTCAACACCCTTGTGATTTGTCGAAGCTCCCTTGGTCGGTGCACTTCTCGCGCCAAATCCTGAACTGAGGCGTCCTCCGGAGATCGGCTTCACGTAGGTAGGCGGTATCTTCGTTCCGCGCTCCACAATCTTCGGGACAGCCTCAGCATATACTTCTTCCTTTAGTATTTCCCTGCTGACTTCCTGTCCATTCTTATATTCTACGATTGCCGCAACTTTTCGTCTGCCTGCAGACGGCTCCTGAAGCGTTTCTTTCTGTGTCGTATACCAGTTATCATTTGGTATATACTGTACTTCTGCCTCATAATCCTCCGTGTATACCTGCTCTTCCTGCCAGATAATGGAAAGATCAGGCTCCGGTACCGTAATGACAAGCTCCTGTCCCACCCGGATCATTGTGTTCTCATCCTCAAGGGCATCATTGATCGCAACAAGCTCGTCCATAGGGATATTATTGGTAAGGCAGATCTGTGAAAGCGTATCTCCTGACACGACCTTATAAATAATCTGCGTTTCCTGTTCCTTCGTCACGAGGTTTACAGCTTCCTCCACCGTATTCAGCTCATCCTCCAGCAGATAGGCCTCCACAACCTCTATTTTTTCCGCATAATCAATATCAACAAGTCCCGCATCATAATCTTCGAAACTCTTTTCCACGACCGGCTCTACTGATGCAAATGTTTCCACAAAATCTGCCTCAATGCCTGCCGCAGTCTTTAGCGGCTCCTCGTCACCTTCTGATTCCGCTTTGGAAGATACCACTGCCGCAAGTACATTGACCTCACGCTCATTGTCAAGCTCCAGCTTTACCTCATACTGCTGCTTTGTGTCATACGGTGAAATCGCCTGTTCAAGCAGCTCATGTACCTCCTGGTAAGAACCTAAATTGACAGAGGATTCATTGATCTTCACGGTATATGACCTGTGAAGTGTCTCACGGGTACTGTCCCTCATCACATCAGCCATATTGTCGATCAACGTTTTCGCATCGTCGACCGGTGCCCAGAATCGCTCGCTTCCGGCCGTTTCCAGATTCGTGTCAATAAAGATCAGCTCATCGCTTCCTGCATCCGCAACGACCTGGCGTCTTGCCTGCACCAGCAAATCCTCCAGATTCTCTTCCGCGCCGACATGTCCTACCTCGACTCCATTTAATTTAACGATAAAATAATTATTTCCTGTATGCTTTATAAGCTGTATGGATGGCACCAGAAATGCACAGACAGCCAGTGTTATGGCGGCCGCCTCTAAAAAGCACAGCTTAAACCTTCTATGGTAATGTTTTATCTTTTTCATTTGAAATAAATGCCTCAATTTAAAAAACTCTAATTTCCTATAACACAACAAAATGGTAGTGCCTGCGCAGTCATGCACAAGCATTACCATTTTAACAGTCTTTTATCATATTGTAAAGCCCCCGCATCAATTCAAAGGATACGCTTAACGGGCTCATACAGCTTTTTCAGCATATGTACCACCCTGTTGGTATCACCCGGAGAGACCAATATATCATAGCGTCCTGGAATCGTTCCGAAGGTGACAATTTGTGACAGTCCTGTCATTTTTTGCAGGTACTGAATCATATTTTCCTTGGTAGCATTGCGGTTATAGATTTTGATATAGGAGGCAGAACAAACTTTCTCTCCATCTCACAACCATGTCTTTCCAAAACACTATTTTTGAATGCCGATTGGATCATATGCCACAAAAATATTCAGAATCAGTTTCTGAATTCCCCGATTATAGTAGCTGTGACAGTTCGAGGCATCCAGCTTGATGGCATGGTTTGCCGCCACCTCATAGGTTCCCTCGTCTGTCTCAAGTGTCAGCACTCCCTGCACAACCATGATGTACTCACAGCTTCCATCATCTCCCAAAAAGCTTTCACATCCCTCGCCCGGCTCAATCTTCGTCTCATATACTTCAAAATTTCTGTGCCGGTCATAGGGGAATATGGAGCGCACCTGATACGCTCCTTCCTGTGATTTGTATATAGGAAGCTTTTCATTGTCAATAATCACGACCGATTCCGTCTTAGGATAGATCAGCTCCTCGAATGGTACCCTGATTCCATCCACGATTTTTGCTATGGTGGCAACGGTCGGATTAGACTCTCCGCGCTCGATCTGTCCGAGCATGCTCTTGCTCACTCCGGTCTTTTCCGCCAGCATATCCAGGCTCATTTTTCTCGACTTCCTGATTCTCTTTAAATTCATTGCGATATTCTTGTCCAATTGATTCATATTCAGACCCCCTGCGTGCATTTTCGTAACCATTCAGTACCTTCATAGTTACGTATTAAAACATAAAAAGCACCAGACTTCCGCTAAGGAAATCTGATGCTACATCTTCGTGGCAAATATCATTTTTTTATTGATTATATAATACTTATTTTTCAGCAAATCGTCAAGACTTTTTTTGTACGCTGTATCCAAATTTGCCAAGCTTGCTTCCAAGGTCATAGTATTCACCATGACTATATACAATTGGTTTGGCATCCGCCAGATGAAAGCTTCCGTGCTCATCCATATAGGTGTCATCCACATGAACAGCCACCACTTCAGCCAGAAACATATCGTGAGATCCAAGCTGCTGTGTCCTTACGACACGACATTCAATATTGACCGGGCTTTCTGCAATGCAGGGAGCCTTTACCTGCTCAGACGGCACTGGTGTAAGCCTCATTTCCTTCCACTTATCAACATCCCTGCCGCTTTTCACGCCGCAGTAGTCAGTTGCATATACAAGCTCCTTCGTCGTTAGATTGATCACAAATTCTCCTGTTTCCATGATCATATGGTGCGAATATCTTGATGGTCTGACAGAAATGCTGACCATAGGAGGGTTCGTGCATACAGTTCCTGCCCATGCCACTGTGATGATGTTGGTATGACCGTTTTTATCTGCCACGCTGACCATTACTGCCGGCAGTGGGTAGAGCATATTTCCCGGTTTAAATGAAATCTTTGCCATATCAGACTCCTTTTACTTAATAATACCAAAAACAAACAATGCCCACAGAATTACGCCGACAGTCGACACGATCATCGACACAATACTAAATGTCATGACGAGATTCAGTCTTTTATCCAGCCTGTTTTTGTCATTCTGTGCGCTCTCCGTATAACGCTTCAGTTCATCTACCACAACTGCCTGCACATTTCTGTAGACCTTCACATTTTCCTTGTGCACAAAATCATCAGAACGCTGGAATTTGTCTTCCAGAATGTCGGTAATGGCTGTTATGTCAGCCTGCTTCTGAATCTCTTTCGCACGTTCCTGTTCCATGCGATCTTCTTCTTTTCGCTCAAGTTCCGCCTCGCGGTTTCTTGTCTGCTCATCCGTCAGATCCCGAAGTGCCGCAATCAGCTTCTGTTCATCCTCTTTCATTCCCTGAATTTTGTCCGCATTGTCACCAATCATCAGGTCAAGTTTCTCTGAAAGCTCTGTATTCTTATAGTTGAGTTTTCTCATCTCCTGAAGGATTTTCTCATATTCTGACACCTGCATCTGCAGTCTCTTCAGCTCCTCTGCTTCAGCCTGTGAATTTGCCTTGATCATTTCCTGCGCACTAAATTTCTGTGCGAGCTTATCCATGAAATTGTCCATTTCCTTAACCGTACCTTTCCCGTTATGTAATGATTTCATTGTAGCATTAATTTAACCACGATGATAGTGCCTATTAATCAGGCTCTGATGTTTTGTATATTTTTCACATAACGTCTTGTGGTTTTTCGACAATAATATACACATTTACAATATGCTAACACTTTGTTCATATTTTATTCATATTTCAATGTTAATATTTAACCATAGCAAACGACATCAACTTAATGTTTTTCATTACAATAGATAAATTTTTTCATAATAGCCTCGGCATATTCTTTAGAATGTGTCGGGGCACTCCTCATTTTATGGTTACTGTTCACTCCGTTCCAGTAACGGTCGCTTCTATTCTTCTAATGACAGCTGCTTCACTTCTTCATTCAGAGACAGCATCTTGGCATCAAGCTCCGACACCATCTGCGCACATTCATAAAGCTCTGCTTTGATATGCTCTGGCACGTTTACATCAAATTTGTAGTTAATCTTATGCTCTAAGCTAGCCCAGAAGTCCATGGCTACTGTCCTGATCTGAATTTCAACCTTTGCCTCCACCTTTTTCTCTGATAAATAAATCGGAATCGATACAATCATATGATAGCTTTTGTATCCGCTCGCTTTGGGATTTTTAATGTAATCCTTGACCGAGATGACCTTAATGTCATTTTGTCGCTTAAGCATATCAGCGATTCTGTAAATATCCGTCGTAAAGGAGCAGATTATGCGTATTCCTGCAATATCATTCACATACTTGATCATATTGTCGATGGTCGATTCATAACCATGCTTTTTTAACTTCTTTACGATACTCTCTGATGTCTTTATTCTCGATTTTATGTGTTCTATGGGATTATAGCGATGTACATGCTGAAATTCATCATTCAGGATCTCAAGTTTTGTCCCAATCTCCTTTAATGCTGAATTGTATACCAGGATCACTTCCTTCCAGCTGTCCACATCAGAGCTTCCATTTCCACTGTATTCCATATGTCCCTCCAACTAATCTCTCTCAATACTGCAGCACTTTAAAAATGTGTACAGCATTTTTATTTTATCACATATTGCGCATTGTGAGCAAACAAACAAATCCTTTTTTAGAAAAGTTTTATCATATTTATCCCCAACAGTTTATTATATGTAATGATTCGAAAAGATATGACAAATATTCACTGGTTTTTTTCATGGTTTTCGTGTACACTATAAAAATAATGTAAAAAAGAAAAACAGAAAGGCGTGGTGACTGCTATGTTTCGCTTATGGGCAAGGACCTTTAAAAACAACCATATGATTCAGGATACCGTAATCTGTGACAGCACCGAGGAAACACGTACCCACAAAGTATTTCATGCCATTGATGAAGTATGCCGTCAGTTCGACCTGGGAAAACCCATATGGCTTGATTCCAACATTGCTGATTTTAAACGACATGACAAAGTACGTTTTACTGCTGACAGCTTCATAGAAGATATCGAT
>JAFOYD010000195.1 GCA_017391545.1 Lachnospiraceae bacterium | reverse complement strand
CGATAAGCTTGCAATTATCGTTGAGATGGAAAAGACATTGAAGAGACAGGAGCTGACTGTTGAGCTTTTGAAAGAAGCGAAACGTATGGAGTTCCCTGACAATGTGATTGCAAGATTGACCGGCAAGAGCGAGGAAGAAATCAAGCAGATGCGTTACGACAACAATATTGTTGCAGCATTCAAGATGGTTGATACCTGTGCGGCAGAGTTTGAGGCAAGCACACCGTATTACTATTCCTGCTTTGACGGTGTCAATGAGGCAGTTGAGACAAATCCGCCCAAGAAGGTGCTGGTACTTGGTTCAGGACCGATTCGTATCGGACAGGGTATCGAGTTCGATTACTGTTCTGTACATGCGACATGGGCATTTTCAAAAGCAGGTTATGAGACAGTTATCATCAACAACAATCCGGAGACCGTAAGTACGGACTTCGACATTGCTGACAAGCTGTATTTTGAGCCACTGACACCGGAGGATGTTGAGAATATCGTCCGCATCGAGAAGCCTGACGGAGCAGTCGTTCAGTTCGGTGGACAGACAGCGATCAAGCTCACAGAAAGCCTTATGAAGATGGGCGTTCCCATCCTTGGCACAAAGGCTGAGGATGTTGACGCGGCAGAGGACAGGGAGCTGTTCGATAAGATTCTTGAGGAGACAGAGATTCCGCGTGCGGCAGGTGGAACAGTTTATACCGCAGAGGAAGCAAAAGAGGTTGCGAACCGCTTAGGCTATCCTGTGCTTGTCAGACCTTCTTATGTTCTTGGTGGACAGGGTATGCAGATTGCAATCTCTGACGAGGAGATTGAGGAGTTCATGGAAATCATCAATCGAATCGCGCAGGATCATCCGATTCTTGTCGATAAGTACCTGCAGGGCAAGGAGCTTGAGGTGGATGCGGTATGTGATGGTACAGATATCCTGATTCCTGGTATTATGGAGCATATTGAGAGGACAGGTGTACATTCCGGTGACTCCATCTCCGTTTATCCGGCACATACGATCAGTGACAAAGTAAAGGAGACCATTGCAGAGTATACAAGACGTCTTGCAAAGGCACTTCACGTAAAAGGACTGATCAATATTCAGTTTATTGCTGTCGGCGAAGAAGTGTATGTGATTGAGGTAAATCCCCGTTCTTCCAGAACAGTGCCATATATCAGTAAGGTAACAGGTATTCCAATCGTAGACCTTGCTACAGAAGTCATTATCGGAAAGACAATCAAGGAATTAGGTTATGAACCTGGATTGCAGAAGGAAGCAGGATACGTGGCAATCAAGATGCCGGTATTCTCCTTTGAAAAGATCAGGGGAGCAGAAATCAGCCTTGGACCGGAGATGAAGTCTACAGGTGAGTGTCTTGGTATTGCCAAGACCTTTAACGAAGCACTCTACAAGGCATTCCTTGGTGCAGGCATTGATCTGCCAAAGCATAAGCAGATGATCATCACGGTAAAGGATGCAGACAAGGGTGAAGCGATTGAAATTGGCAGACGCTTTGAGAAGCTCGGATATACGATCTATGCGACAAGAAGTACGGCAAAGGCGCTCAATGATGCCGGTGTCAAGGCAAGAAAGGTCAACAAGATTCATCAGGAATCACCGACTGTCATGGATCTGATTCTTGGACACAAGATTGACCTTGTCATCGATACACCGACACAGGGACGTGACAAATCAAGAGATGGTTTCCTGATTCGAAGGACATCGATTGAGACAGGTGTCAACTGTATTACAGCGCTTGACACTGCAAAAGCGCTGGCTACCAGTCTGGAGAATAAAAATGATAATCCGCTGACACTTGTAAATATTGCTGATTTATAGGTTTCATGAAATTAAATACGGACTCCTTTTCGCCATAAGGTGGAAAGGAGTCTTTGTGGATAATACGGGAAGGATTGGATGCGAAGGTGGATAACGTCAGAAATTTCCAGAAAGAGCTTGACCGACTGATTGAACGGCTGGAACAAAATAATGAACGCGGGAAGCGGCTGCTTTTGCATAGCTGTTGCGCACCCTGCAGCAGTTATGTGTTGGAATATCTGCGAGGCTGGTTTAACATTACTGTTTTCTACTATAATCCGAATATCTCCTTCACAGAGGAGTACAAAAAACGAGTGGCAGAGCAGAAACGTCTGATTGAGGCTTATAATTGCCGGGATGATGGATATCCGATCGAAATCGTAGAAGGAGACTATGAACCGGAGCGGTTTTATGATTTGGCAAAAGGTCTTGAGGAGTGTCCAGAGGGCGGAGAACGGTGTTTTCTGTGCTATGAGATGCGCCTTCAAAAGACGGCCGAGCTAGCGCGTGCAGGCGCGTATGACTATTTTGCGACCACTTTGACAATCAGCCCGTTAAAGAATGCGAAAAAGCTCAACGAGATTGGCGAGCAGCTTGCAAAGGAATATGGCATCAGCTGGCTGGTGTCTGATTTTAAGAAAAAGAACGGATATAAAAGATCGATTGAATTATCCGCGCAGTATGATTTGTACAGACAAGACTATTGTGGCTGTATTTATTCAAAACAGGAAAGAGAAAAACAAAAAGCAGAAAGGAAATGTGAAGCATGAAAAAGCTATTGGAATTAATATCGGAGGAGATGAAGAACGCATTTGAGGCAGCAGGCTATGAGCGTGAGCTTGGCAAGGTTACTGTTTCAAACCGTCCTGACCTCTGCGAATATCAGTGTAATGGTGCCATGGCTGGCGCAAAGCAGTACAAAAAGGCACCGCTCATGATCGCGAATGATGTGGCTGCAAAACTGTCGAACAGCACTGTGTTTGAAAAGGCAGAAGCAGTCGCTCCCGGCTTTTTAAATCTTACACTAAAAAATGAATTTGTCGGTGCCTATGTAAAAGAGATGAGGACTGTGGATAAATACGGTCTTGAGGAAACGAAAAATCCGCTGAAGATCGTGATCGACTATGGCGGACCCAATGTGGCAAAGCCTTTACATGTAGGTCATCTTCGTTCTGCCATCATCGGCGAGAGTGTCAAGCGCATTGCACGCTATATGGGACATAACGTTGTTGGTGATATCCATCTTGGTGACTGGGGACAGCCGATGGGACTCATCATGAATGAACTTAAGATCAGAAAGCCGGAGCTTGTCTATTTTGACGAGAGTTATACAGGGGAATATCCCACAGAACCGCCATTTACCATAGCCGAGCTGGAGGAAATCTATCCGTTTGCAAGCAAACGCTCCAAAGAGGATGAGGAATACAAGGCAAATGCCATGGCATGTACTTTCAAGCTCCAGAGTGGTGTGAGAGGATATCGTGCACTCTGGAATCACATCATTGCAGTGTCCGTTACGGATCTGAAGAAAAATTATGAAAAGCTCAATGTAGACTTTGACCTCTGGAATGGAGAGTCAGCAGTGCATGACCTGATTCCGGGCATGGTCGATTACATGAAAAAAGAGGGATACGCATACATCAGCGATGGTGCACTCGTGGTTGATGTCAAGGAGGAGACAGACACAAAGGAAATCCCTCCATGCATGATTCTCAAGTCAGATGGTGCCGCACTTTATAACACGACAGATCTTGCTACGATTATGATGCGTATGGAGCAGGAGGAGCCGGATGAGCTGATCTATGTGGTGGATAAAAGGCAGGAATTATACTTTACACAGGTATTTCGCTGTGCACGCAAGACAAAGCTTGTAAAGGATGATACTGCACTGAAATTCCTTGGCTTTGGTACGATGAACGGCAAGGATGGCAAGCCCTTCAAGACACGTGAAGGCGGTGTGACGCGACTCGAAATTCTGATCAAAGAAATCAACGAAGAGATGTTCAAAAAGATTACGGACAACCGCGAAGTCGCAGAGGAGGAAGCAAGGGCTACAGCTCAGATTGTGGCACTGTCGGCAATTAAATATGGTGATCTGTCAAATCAGGCAAGCAAGGACTATATCTTCGACATTGACCGCTTTACTTCCTTTGAGGGAGATACAGGTCCATATATCCTTTATACAATCGTGCGTATTAAGTCAATTCTGGCAAAATATACAGAAAATGGTGGGGATGTCGCGTCTGTGATAAGTGGCATTAACGCACCT
>JAFOYD010000194.1 GCA_017391545.1 Lachnospiraceae bacterium | reverse complement strand
TTCTCTCGTGATGACGCTGGTAAGTTCCTGGATGCTTACTATGATACAAAGATCTTCGAGAACGATCCGTTTGCTAAGCTTGATCAGACAGGTGTTGGTAAGCTCATGGATATGGCACTCAAACTTGGTAAGCCTGTAAATCCTAAGCTTCATGTAGGTATCTGTGGAGAGCACGGTGGAGATCCTTCTTCCGTAGAATTCTGCCACAAGATTGGTCTTGATTATGTATCATGTTCACCATTCCGTGTACCTATCGCAAGACTTGCAGCAGCTCAGGCAGCAATCGCTGAGATGTAATAAATATTAATAAAATAGGTATATTTTACTCCGCCAACCGTAAGGCTGGCGGAGTTTTTTTGTTTATATGTCAAATAATGGTACTTATGAACTATAATAAATCACAAAATAAGAAGAGAAAATCTACTAATTGATGTAAAAAATATACAAAAAGTGTTGCATGTAAAATTGTTTTACGGTATAATTAACATAAGTTATTTATTTATAAAAGGGGATTTAATATGAGATGTATTGTTACAAAGGCTAAGAGTCGGAAAGAGACAGAGGAATATTCAAGAAAGCTTTGCTGCGCAGACAAGGTAGCTTTGATGAAGTATATTATCCTTGAAAAATGTGCTGATATCAGGGGTGTCTACGCCAGCGATGATAATTGCCTTCATTTGAAAGGCAGACATTCACTACACGATGTTACGATCAGTACAAGTGGTGCGAGTATTACATCTGCAAGAAATGATCGCTGGGCAATGATGGAGGCCAGATCGATCATGAAGTTCTTAAGTGCTTATCAGGGATGTTAATGAAACATACATATTTTTTTATTAAAATCGGATGCTTTGGCATCCGATTTTTGCGTTTGGAAAGGCACTTAAGGACAGTACAATTCATACAATAGAATAAATGAGTCCCGGGGGCATTTCTTGAAGACCTTTGAGCAACCTTTATCTGCCAAAGAGGAAGTCGAGTATTTGGGAATAATGAATGGCGAGGACCTGGAAGCAGCTCACAGGGCAAGGCAGACTTTGATTGAGAGAAATCTGCGTTTGGTGGCGCATGTGTCCAAAAAATACATGGGCTGTGGAGAGGACATGGAGGATCTGATCTCAATAGGCACCATAGGACTTATTAAGGCAGTCAATACCTTTAATGCAGAGAAGGGAAGCAGACTTGCGACATATGCTGCCAAATGTATAGACAATGAACTTTTGATGATGTTCCGGTCAAGAAAGAAAATTACGCGGGAAGTATCACTGTATGAACCGATTGGAACGGATAAGGAAGGGAATGAGATCAATCTTATCGATATTTGCGAACAGGAACAACATGATGTGATCGATGATATGGACACAATGGCAAAATTGCGGTGCCTATGGATTCTGATTGAGGAAAAGCTCGATGACAGGGAACGGGAAATTATTAAACTGCGGTATGGAATGAATGACAGAACATTTAGTGGTGATGAAATGACACAGAGGGATATTGGGAAGATGCTTGGCATTTCCAGAAGCTATGTATCCCGCATTGAGAAAAAAGCGTTGGAAAAACTTAAGGCAGGTCTCGAAGAAGCAAATCTGTGTTAATTTTTACATTTCAGAGCCTATTTTTTACATTTGCATTGTAATGACCTTTTAACTATGATATATAACTAAAATAAATGTCTGCAGCCAAAAGCCAATGAGCAGGACATGAAAATGATACAAAGGAGAGTAATGAATGTATAGTAGGGTAATTACAGGTGCAATCAATGGTATTGAAAGTGTGATTGCGACGGTGGAGGTTGATTCATCTAAGGGGCTGCCCGTTTTTGAAATGGTGGGGCAACTCAATAATGAGGTAAGAGAGGCAAAGGAACGTGTCAGGGTTGCGCTGAAAAATGCTTCAATAGACATACCTCCGATGCGCATTACGGTGAGTATATCTCCTGCTGAGATGAGAAAAGAGGGAGCATCCTATGATTTGCCGATTGCAATCGGAATGCTTGTCTCAATGGGGATGATACCGGAAGAAGGAATCCGAAATACACTGATTGTTGGAGAACTGGGCCTTAACGGTGAGGTGAGAACTGTAAAAGGTGTACTTCCGATTGTACAAAGAGCAAAACTGGAAAATGTGAAAAGATGTATCGTGCCAAAAGCAAATGTGAGGGAAGGAGCGATCATTGATGGCATTGAAATCATCGGAGTGACTGATTTGATGGAAACCATAACATATCTGAGAGAAGTGGAGGAACGAAAGGCACAAAGGATAGCGCCTGCCAGACAGACGCAGATGGACAACCTTGAGGAAATTGATGCGGATGTGGATTTTGCGGATATCAATGGTCAGGAGGCTGTAAAACGTGCAGTGGAGGTGGCAGCGGCAGGCTTTCATCACATCCTGATGATAGGACCTCCAGGTTCAGGTAAGACGATGATCGCAAAAAGGATACCGACGATTCTGCCTGATCTGTCAATGGATGAAAGTCTTGAAGTATCTACAATCTACAGCGTAGCAGGCCAACTTGATGACAAAAAGGCGCTGATTACCAAAAGACCATTTCTGGACCCACACCACACCATATCAGAACAGGCACTTGCGGGCGGAGGACGTATACCAAAGCCCGGAGTGATTTCATTGGCGCATCGTGGGGTATTGTTTATGGATGAGCTTCCGGAATATCGGAGGAATACGCTTGAAATCCTCAGACAGCCTCTTGAGGATAAGCGTATACACATAGCAAGAACTTACGGAAGCTTTGTGTATCCGGCTGATTTTATGCTGGTGGCTGCCATGAATCCATGCCCATGCGGATATTTTCCTGACCGGGATAAATGTTCCTGCTCAGAGGTTGAGGTGAAAAAGTATCTTTCAAGGATATCAGGGCCTATATTGGACAGAATAGATGTCATGACAGAAGCACCAAGAGTTGATATCAGACAGTTGTCAGCAGACATGAGAAATGAGAGCAGTGCAAAAATAAAGGCTCGTGTCATGGAGGCAAGGGAGCGACAGAAGAGCCGGTATAAGGGGACACGCTACCGATTCAATGCAGAGTTGGGCGCAGGTGATATCAAGGAATATTGCAGGCTTGGGGACAAGGAACAGGAGATGATGGAGGAAGCGTTTACAAGGATGAATCTTTCTGCCAGAGCATATCATAAGATTATAAAGGTAGCAAGGACGATCGCTGATCTTGACCAAAAGCAGAATATCAGTACAGAACATCTTGGCGAAGCGATATGCTATCGGATGAATGACAACAGATACTATTTATAAAGAAGGGATGAGTTGGTGCGGAGGAATAAAAAGCGTAATGAAAAATGTGGATAATTTACGGCGGCAGTCAGAAGAACAACAGCAAAAAATGTATGCCTGCTGGCTTGACACGATCTATTGGTTGCCAAGTGAGACAAAATTCAGGCTCCTTGACGCAGCAGGAAGCGTCAGGGATGTTTATTATATGACAGACAGACAATTAACAGCCCTCATTGGTTCGAAAGGCTGTGAACAGATTTTACAACAGCGCAAGCGATATGAGCCACAACGGGTTTGGGATTATGTGTCGGGGCTTGGAATCAGCTATACCTATTGCCGGACATCTGATTTTCCGCAAAAACTGAAAAACATACCAAATCCTCCCTTTGGGATTTTTTACAAAGGGAAGCTTCCTGATGAAAAAATACCTGCAGTTGCAATGATTGGAGCCAGAAAGTGCAGTGAATACGGGAAGTGTATGGCAGAGAGCTTTGCGACAAAGCTTGCATCGCAAGGTATCAGCATTATCAGCGGTATGGCACTTGGTATCGATGGAATCAGTCAGAGAGCGGCTCTGACTGCGGGTGGATGTTCCTATGGAGTGCTTGGGTGTGGAGTGGATGTTGTGTATCCACGGTCAAACGAGCCATTGTACAGACAGCTTCTGGAAAAAGGAGGGGTGATCTCGGAATATCCGCCGGGGATGGAACCAAGGCCGATACTTTTCCCGCCGAGAAACCGAATCATCAGTGCGCTTGCAGATGTGGTGCTGGTGGTGGAAGCGAGGAAAAAGAGTGGAACACTGATTACTGTTGATATGGCCTTGGAACAGGGAAGAGAAGTCTATGCGATTCCTGGAAGATGTACAGACGGACTTAGCATGGGATGCAACGAGCTGTTGCGACAGGGAGCTGCCATCGCCACTGATCCTGAGGATATCATTCATGATATGGCATGGGAGGAACTGACAGATAACACGATGGAAACAGGTCTGGAGCAAAAAAGGAAGAGCAAGTCAAACGATAACAGCCTTTCACCGATGGCGCAGGAAATCATCAGGCAATTAGATGTTTTGCCGGTCACACAGGATTTTCTGATCAGGAAGCTTAGAGAAAGCGGAAGTATTTGTGGTATGCCGCAGATCTGCCAGGGACTTGTGGAGCTCGAACTCAAGGGGCTGGCATTGCGTCAAAACGGACAATACTGCCTGTCGCCGGATGCAGCATTAAATCGTTAAAAATGAAAATTTATAAAAATATTACTTGCCACGATTTGAAAATTAGGTTATAGTGGTGAACTGTAAAGTATTATAATGAAATAATACCAGGATAAGGGGTAGCATTATGGCAAAATATTTGGTAATAGTAGAGTCACCCGCCAAGGTAAAGACAATTAAGAAGTTTTTGGGTACGAATTATGAGGTATTGGCAAGCAACGGTCATGTACGTGATATGCCTAAGAGCCAGTTGGGATTTGATGCGGCAAACGATTATGAACCGAAATATATAACAATCCGGGGAAAAGGAGATATCTTAGCAAAGCTTCGCAAAGAAGTCAAAAAAGCGGAAAAGATTTATCTTGCAACGGACCCTGACCGCGAGGGAGAGGCTATTTCGTGGCATTTGTATATCGCTTTAAAATTGGAAGACAAAAAGGTTTATCGTATCACTTTTAATGAGATTACCAAGAATGCAGTAAAGGAATCCTTAAAAAATCCAAGAGAAATTGATATGAATCTGGTAGATGCGCAGCAGGCAAGACGTATGCTTGACAGAATGGTAGGCTATCGGATATCACCCCTTTTGTGGGCTAAGATCAAGAGAGGACTGAGCGCGGGACGTGTGCAGTCAGTTGCACTTCGTATCATATGCGACAGGGAGGATGAAATCAATGCATTCATTCCTGAAGAATATTGGACACTTGATGCATCGCTCAAAATCCAAGGCGAGAAGAAGCCATTAATCGCGAAGTATTACGGAACAGACGATGGAAAAGCAGAAATTGCATCGAAGCAGGAGATGGACAAGATCCTGGGCGAGCTTGAAGGTGCGA
>JAFOYD010000193.1 GCA_017391545.1 Lachnospiraceae bacterium | reverse complement strand
TGTCTAATTGCAAGCTAAAGCGGAACCAGTGACTGATGTCCAAAATTCTTCCCTGGTCACTCCAAATACCACCACGTCAACATATGCTCCATGATAGTACTCGTTGTCCCGAAGCACCCCCTCTACCGTGCATCCAACACTTCTCATCAGCGCGGCAGACGCTGTATTTCCCATATTGACGCAGGAAATCATCTTGTGCATGCGCAATTCCTCAAACGCATAACACAGGACAAGCCGTAATGCTTTCGCAGCATATCCTTTTCCACGAAACTGTTTAAGAAGATAGATGCTGAATGAAAATTTACCGTTCTTTTTGTCCAGTCCACACAGGTTGATATTACCCACATAGTTTCCTTCCAAGTCCGAAATGGCAAATTCCAGTCGGTCATCATCACAGCCAAAATGCAAATGTGACTTCTCAAAATCAGTCAGTTCGTCCTTCACCTGCGGCAGCTTCACATCACTGTCAAAGAAAATACTCGCCTCTGTATCATAGATGATTTCATGATTTTTAAGATCATCTTCTTCTGTCATATCACGCAGCAAAATCCCATCATATTCCCAAAAATAGGACCGTTCATCATAGAGTGGTGCAATCTTTTTTTTCGACTGTTTGCTTGAGATTCCAAGTGTAGAATCAGGCACCAGATGTGCATGATACGTTTTTTGTGCGTATCCCTGCTTTGCCTTTTGATGCTGGTCGTATTCCTCCCGCAGCATGCTGTAATAGCTTTCTCCGACATAGTCTCCCTGTGTATAGAACATTTCACTGCGAAAAGCATCGAGTGAAAATCCAAGGCTCTCCATAAAAGACTCGCCTTCCATATTTCCTTCGATCACGCAGCACCCCACTTTGTGGAAACGCCGTTCATGAAAAAGATAGGCCAGCAGAATCTCAGCCGCATGGCTTCCATAATGCTGTCTGCGAAACTGACGAAAAATCGTAACTGCAAACTGTGCATTTCCCATGCGCTCATTGATCCAGTCAATCACCGCATATCCGACCATTTCCTGTTTTTCATTGACAATGGAAAACCAGAGCTCGTCCCCACGCTCACTCCCTTCTATCGCATAACCGATCATATCCTCGGCAAGGCTTTTCGTCGCTGGCAGATCAATCCCATGATCTGCCTGTCTTCTCGTCTTTGTGTCATGCAATACTTCAAAAATGGAATCTTGTGCTTCCTCCGTAATCATTTTTAGTTCTACAAAATCATTTTTCCAAAAGTAAGACATCTGTTTCACCTCATGCTTAATCATTAAGAGCACCGGTGAAGGAATATTTCCCTGCACTGGTGCTCTTTTATCGTCATATTATTTCAGCTTTGCGGCATTGATACGTGCGATGGAACGCATCAGGGCTGCCTGTGCCCTGTCAATATCAATTCCACTGCTGTGCTCGCTTAATCTGCTCTCAGCACGCTGTCTGGCAGCGTTTGCACGCTCCTCGTCGATTTCGCCGGGCCATTCTATGATTTCTGCCAGAATGGTGACCTCCTGTGGCAAGATCTGTACGAATCCTGCATGAAGTGCTGCATTTTTAACGGTTTCGCCCTGTGTTATGGTAAGGATTCCGGGATTCACGATCACAGTCAACGGCGCATGCCCTGCATAGATACCGATCTCACCCTCTGTGGTGTTGAACTCTACCATATCCACTTCTTCATCGAAAAACTCGCGGTCAGGTGCTACGATTGTAAGCTTGAACTTCTCTGCCATAGCGCACCCCCCTACTTGACGCGGGCCACTACGTCATCAATTGTTCCGGCATTGAGGAAGTGTCCTTCTGGAATGTCATCATGCTTTCCTTCCAGGATTTCCTTAAAGCCTCTGATTGTCTCTGCAATCGGTACATATTTACCTTCAAAGCCTGTGAACTGCTCCGCTACATGGAATGGCTGAGACAGGAATCGCTGTACCTTTCTGGCACGGTTAACGGTCAGCTTATCGTCCTCTGACAATTCATCCATACCAAGGATTGCGATGATATCCTGCAGCTCCTTGTATTTCTGTAAAATCTGCTGTACACCACGCGCTACCTCATAATGCTCCTGTCCTACGATACGGGGATCCAGGATTCTGGATGTAGACTCCAGCGGATCAACCGCAGGATAAATACCCAGCTCCACGATGGAACGGGAAAGAACGGTCGTCGCATCCAGATGCGCGAATGTTGTAGCAGGTGCCGGGTCCGTCAAGTCATCGGCAGGCACATAGACTGCCTGTACGGATGTGATGGAACCATTTTTTGTAGAAGTGATACGCTCCTGCAAAGCACCCATCTCTGTCTGGAGGGTAGGCTGATAACCTACGGCTGAAGGCATACGTCCGAGAAGTGCTGAAACCTCTGAACCTGCCTGTGTGAAACGGAAAATATTGTCAATGAAAAGGAGCACATCCTTTCCACCCTTATCACGGAAATATTCTGCCATCGTAAGTCCTGTCAGACCAACTCTCATTCTGGCTCCTGGCGGCTCATTCATCTGACCGAAAATCATGGCAGTCTTGTTGATAACGCCTGACTCTGTCATTTCATGGTAGAGGTCATTACCCTCTCTGGTACGCTCGCCTACACCGGTGAATACGGAATATCCGCCATGCTCTGTCGCAATATTTGTAATCAGCTCCTGAATCAATACGGTCTTACCAACTCCGGCACCGCCGAACAGACCGATCTTTCCACCCTTCTGATAAGGGCAGAGCAGGTCAACGACCTTGATACCAGTCTCCAGAAGCTCTGTCTCTGTGGACTGCTCCTTGAATTCAGGTGCAGGCCTGTGAATCGGCTCATAGCCCTGTGCTTCAGGAGCTGGTTTATTGTCTATGGGTTCGCCAAGTACGTTAAACATACGTCCAAGTGTGTTCTCTCCGACAGGAACTGTAATCGGTGCGCCGGTCGCTACGGCATCCATCCCTCTTACAAGTCCGTCAGTAGGACCCATGGCGATACACCTTACTGTATCATCACCCAGATGCTGTGCAACCTCGATTGTCAGTTCAGATCCATCGTTTCTGGTGATTTTGATCGCTTCATTGATTTCGGGAAGCTGTCCCTCACTGAACTTAACATCGAGTACCGCACCGATAATCTGGGTAACTTTACCAATTGTCTTATCTGCCATCTCTTTGTTTCCTCTCTTAAATATTTATGATATCGCTTCTGCACCCGCGATAATTTCTGTTAATTCCTGAGTAATTGAGCTTTGGCGCGCTCTGTTGTAGAGCAATGACAGCTTTCCGATCATTTCCTCTGCGTTGCTTGTCGCAGAATCCATCGCCTGCATTCTGGCTCCATTTTCACTGGCTACAGACTCGACCATCGCTCCATAAATCAGGCTTGTAATATACTTCGGAATGATCAGCTCGATTGCATCCTCCGTCTCCGGTTCAAAATCAAGCACTGCCTTGTCCTCTGCGCTGCGCACATCCTCGACCTTGATTGGAAGCAGCTTTAACAGCGTCGGTATATGTGTCACAGTATTTTTGAAGCCTGTATAAACGACATAAATCTCTCCGACTCTGCCTGTGGCAAAATCGTCAAGAACCTTATTGCTGACTGTCATGGCATCGGCATAAAGGGGCTCCTCTATGGCATAGGAATAATCCTCACCGAGCTCATACCCCATTCTGGCAAATGCATCTCTGCCCTTACTTCCGATCGGGTATATGATCAAATCCTCCTTATTCCAGTCATTGTCCCTTACAAGCTTCACAATGTTGGAATTATAGCCTCCAGCCAGTCCTCTGTTTGCCGTAATCACGATTACTGCTTTCCTGGTGGAATTGCCGGGTTTCAGGAAAGGATGGTTGATATCCCCTGCTTTGGAAAGCATGGAAACCACCGTATCATACATGCAGTTGAAGTAAGTCTTTGACTTTTCTGCACGTCCCTTAGCTCGTTGCAGTTTGACAGTGGAAACAAGCTTCATGGCCTTTGTAATCTGCTGCGTACTCTGTACGGAGCCTTTACGCCTTTTTATGTCTCTCATTGAGGCCATACGAAAACT
>JAFOYD010000192.1 GCA_017391545.1 Lachnospiraceae bacterium | reverse complement strand
GGTCTTGGTGGCAGAGATATTACAGTTGCTGATTTTAAGACGGTTTACGACAATCTGGAAACCATGGCTAAGACCCATGTAGTTACAGGTATGTATGATTACATAGGATTACGTGAAGAACAGTCAGGGGAGGTCTAAGAGCATGGAACAGACAACATACAATTTTAAAGAAGTGATGAGCAAGCCTGAGCGTCTTGCTCCGGGTCATAGAATGTGTGCAGGCTGTGGTGGTACCATTACAGTACGTACAGTCCTTAGGGCACTTGAGGAAGGCGATAAGGCAGTGATTGGCAATGCCACAGGCTGTCTTGAGGTATCTTCATTCATGTATCCATATACAGCGTATGAGGACAGTTATATTCACAATGCATTTGAAAACGCAGGTGCCACCCTCTCTGGTGTAGAGACTGCCTACAATGTACTCAAGAAAAAGGGAAAAATCAAGGATAATTTCAAATTTATCACATTTGGTGGTGATGGTGGTACTTATGACATTGGATTCCAGTCGTTGTCAGGAGCGATGGAGCGCGGGCATGATATGGTTTATGTATGCTATGATAATGGCGCTTATATGAATACTGGTACACAGCGTTCTTCTGCTACTCCACAGTATGCTGATACAACGACGACACCTGCCGGAAAGGTATCAGCTGGAAAAGTTCAGGTCAGAAAGGATCTGGCTGCAATTATGGCAGAGCACAATATACCATATGTAGGACAGAGTACCTTTACGTCAAACTTTAAGGATCTGTATACAAAGGCGCAAAAGGCAATCTATACTCCTGGTGCTGCATTCCTGAATGTCATGTCACCATGTCCCAGAGGATGGGGATATGAGCCAAGTGAGATGATGAACATCTGCAAGATGGCAGTGGAGACTTGCTACTGGCCACTGTTTGAAGTTGTAGAAGGCAAATGGATTTTGAATTATGAGCCAAAGAATAAAATGCCCATTGAGGAGTTTTTAAGACCCCAGAGACGTTTCAGACATTTGTTCAAAAAGGAAAATGAAGAACTGATTGGCAAATTTCAGGAAGAGATTGACAAGAGATGGGAAGAACTCAGAAATAAGTGCAATTAAAGTAACATAAAAAAGTAATCGGGCAGGTTTATCTGCCCGATTACTTTTTTATTCTGAAGCAAATTGCTGTTGCGCCTGCCTGCGTGCTTCCTCGATTTCTGCCTGTTTTTTTGCTTCGTCCTCTGCAGCCTCGCGCAGAAGTCTTTCATAGATGGCATTTGCTTCTGCGATAATTTCAGCTTGTTCAGGGGGAATTACAACATCACTGGCAGATTGATCGGTCATTGCATAGGCCGGACCGGATGTCGGGGTGCCGCCAGACAGAAGGAAGTCGATGCTACTTTGATTGCTTGAACTGTTCATAATGGCATCAAGGGCAGCCTGGGTATCAGCATCGACAGGTTTCTGACCGTACAGACCTGAGTAGGAACCGGTCGTCGCATTGTAGGCGGCATCGTCAACGATGCCATCGCACAGGTTTTCGCTGTCACTGTTCATGCCGGATATCGGATGATGATCAGTGAGCTGCTTCTGTTCTTCTGCCTCAAGCCGGAGTGCTTCGTCCTCCTCTGCCTTTGACGGCCATATTCTGATATATTCGGGATTATATAGTACTAGCCACCATTTGATCACATGGGGATAATATTTTTTTAGAAAATATGCTGTAGCAGGATCCATCATTGAATCTACCACCTTTCTTAGGGCATATTTGATGCCACAGATCATTAAAAACTAATATTATATTTATTTTAACATATATTGTGTAAAAACGGTAGACAAAAGTGGAATTATTGCAAAAATTGATAATACTGCTTGAAATACATTTTTATCCGCTTTCCTTGTTGTTTTCTGAAGCATAGATAAAATTTATAATAAAATCATAAACTAAATTGACAAATGTAAAAAGTGTGTTATATTAGAGATAGAACAGATAAAACAATGGTTCTAAATTGAACAGATATGGAGGAGCAAGATTATGAATATTCAAAAGTTTACGCAGAAATCAATTGAAGCGGTCAATAATTGCGAAAAGCTTGCTATGGAATATGGCAATCAGGAGCTAGAGCAGGAACACCTTCTTTATGCACTTCTGACGGTTGACGATAGTCTGATCCTGAAGTTGATAGAGAAAATGGAAATCAATAAGGATTATTTTGTTGACAGAGTAAAGAAAGCGCTCGAAAAAAGAGTTAAGGTGCAGGGAGGCCAGCCGTATGTCGGACAATACCTCAATAAAGTGCTGATCAGTGCTGAAGATGAAGCAAAGCGCATGGGAGATGAATATGTATCAGTAGAGCATCTGTTTCTTTCCATGATTCAAAATCCAAACAAAGAGATCAAGGAAATTTTCAGGGAGTACGCCATCACCAGAGAACGCTTTTTAAAGGCATTGTCAGAGGTAAGAGGTAATCAGAGGGTGACAAGTGATAATCCGGAAGCAACTTATGATACCCTTGAAAAATACGGACAGGATCTGGTGGAAAAAGCAAGAAACCAAAAGCTCGATCCGGTCATCGGGCGTGACAATGAGATTCGAAATATTATCCGGATACTTTCCAGAAAGACCAAGAATAATCCCGTATTGATTGGTGAACCGGGTGTTGGTAAGACAGCGGTCGTCGAGGGACTTGCACAGCGAATTGTGCGTGGTGATGTGCCACAAGGGCTCAAGGACAAAAAAGTATTCTCACTTGACATGGGTGCACTTGTGGCAGGTGCCAAGTACAGGGGCGAATTTGAGGAACGATTAAAGGCTGTGCTCGAGGATGTCAAGAACAGTGATGGACAGATTATCCTTTTTATTGATGAGCTTCATACCATTGTTGGCGCAGGCAAGACAGACGGTGCCATGGATGCCGGAAATATGCTAAAGCCTATGCTTGCAAGGGGCGAGCTGCATTGCATTGGTGCGACAACACTTGACGAGTACAGACAGTATATAGAGAAAGATCCGGCGCTTGAGAGACGTTTCCAACCGGTCATGGTCGATGAACCGACGGTCGAAGATACGATCAGTATCCTAAGAGGTCTAAAAGAGCGTTATGAGGTATTCCATGGTGTGAAGATCATGGATAATGCCCTTGTCAGTGCAGCAGTACTTTCAAACCGCTACATTACGGACAGATTTTTGCCAGATAAGGCAATCGATCTGGTCGATGAGGCTTGTGCAATGATCAAGACAGAGCTTGATTCCCTGCCGGCGGAGCTTGATGAACTGCAGCGTAAGATCATGCAGATGGAAATTGAGGTTGCTGCTCTGAAAAAAGAAGAGGACCGACTGAGTGCAGAACGTCTTGAGACACTGCAGGCAGAGCTTGCAGAACAAAAGGCTGAGTTCAATAACCGCAAGGCTCAGTGGGATAATGAAAAAGCTTGCGTGGAGAAGCTGTCTAAGTTAAGAGAGGATATTGAGGAACTGAATAATCAGATTCAGATTGCCCAGCGTGAGGGAAATCTGGAGAAAGCAGCAGAGCTAAGCTACGGCAAACTTCCTGAACTGAAGAGACAGCTTGCACTCGAAGAGGAAAATGTGAATGCGAGGGAGATGTCACTTGTCCATGAAAGCGTTTCAGAGGATGAAATTGCAAAGATTATTTCACGATGGACAGGAATCCCTGTATCGAAGCTTAATGAGAGCGAGCGAAACAAAACACTTCATCTTGATGAGGAGCTTCACAAACGTGTCATAGGGCAGGACGAGGGTGTTACAAAAGTGACAGAGGCAATCATCCGTTCCAAAGCAGGTATCAAGGATCCGGATAAGCCGATTGGTTCCTTCCTGTTTCTGGGACCTACGGGTGTCGGTAAGACAGAGCTTGCCAAAGCACTTGCCGCATCCCTCTTTGATGACGAGTCCAATATGGTGCGTATTGACATGAGTGAGTATATGGAGAAGCATTCTGTGTCAAGGCTGATTGGAGCGCCTCCCGGATATGTTGGATATGATGAGGGAGGACAGCTCACGGAGGCAGTGCGCAGGAAGCCTTACAGTGTCGTACTGTTTGATGAAGTGGAAAAGGCACATCCAGATGTCTTTAATATCCTTCTTCAGGTGCTTGACGATGGCCGTATCACGGATTCTCAAGGCAGGACAGTTGATTTCAAAAACACGATTCTGATCATGACTTCGAATATCGGTGCACAGTATCTTCTTGATGGTATCAACGAAAATGGTGACATCGAACAGTCAGCACAGGATCTGGTAATGGGAGATTTGCGGGCACATTTCAGACCGGAATTCTTGAACAGGCTTGATGAGACAATCATGTTTAAACCACTTACCAAGAGTAATATCGGTGGCATCATAGGCTTGATTGTAGCAGACATCAACAGACGTCTGGCAGACAGGGAGCTTCGTATAGAGATATCCGATCAGGCACAGAGCTTTATCGTAGAGAATGGATATGATCCTGTATATGGTGCCAGACCACTCAAGAGATATATACAAAAGCATGTGGAGACACTTGCTGCCAAACTGATTCTTGAAGATAAGGTAAAGGCAGGAGATACGATTTTAATCGAACTTGATGAGACAAACAACAGTCTTGTGGCAATGACAAAAGAATAAATAAAAAACGGTCGTTATTAATAATGACGACCGTTTTTTTGCTCTATAATACAATGGCATGTTCAAGTAAAAATTCCTTCCACACAGGATAGTATTGGGCTTTGATATGAACTTGATCCCATGTATACTCAGGCACCAGTGCGCCCTCTTCGCAGAGGCTGCTCTCGTTAATGTCGATATAAAAGATATCCTTCTGATTTGCAAGCGTTGATATCAGTTTATTGCGTGCAGAAATGTTCTCGTTTGTAATGCTTTTGCTCTCATTCGACTTTTTCTGGGTCACAAGCAAATTGCCCTGCAGAAAGATGAGGGCATCTGGCTGAAGATTTCGGATATCGTTTACAACATCGCGATACTGTTCAAAAAAGCTTTGTGGTGTACCGATTCCACATTCATTGATTCCTACCATCAGATAAATCTTTGCAAACTGCTTCTGCTCAAGCACATCGTGGATGGAGATCCTGGTATTTTCATAGGTAATTTTTGGTTTGTCATAGTCATATATGGAAAGGGACGTCTTACACAAAAAGGTGGCACCCTCAATTCCAGAATATGTACTGATGCCGACGGTACGGGAATCACCAATAAAGCAGGCATCAGCAAAATAGTCATCGGTTGCAGTGGTAAAATGATAGCTTTCATCTTCTGCAGGCTGCGATTGTGCATTTGCTGAACCGCTGACGAAGGAGGAAGTGCCGGATGTATGCTTCCTTTCTGAAAGCAGCTTTGCATCAGCCGACAGATCGGTGTCATTTAAGTCGGATGCAGAGTTCGTACTCAGGTTACTGACTGCAAATGCAGCGTTCAGACTAAAGATATCAGTAATATATAGTTTGTCGTGGACTCCCTGCATCGCTTTTGCCAGAGCGGGAGCCGACAGTGTATACGCATTTTGGTCATGATAATACTGTGCGTTCCAGTAATCTCCAACCACACTGCAGACAAAGGCAGACAGTATGATCAGCAAGGACAATAGATAGCTTTTCTTGTCTCTCATATAAGGGGCCTCCGATTCTTGTCAGAATCTATAATATAAAAACGGATTATTGATGCCAATCGACAGATAATAGATCGAGCACCAAAAAATAACAAATGCAATGATAATCCCAATCATCCTGTTTCGAAGTTTGTCAAACAGCTTTTCCGGATATTCTGTAGCAAAGATGATACTTGCCACAAGCAGTGGGGCATAGGTGATTGCAAGCCTTGTAAAGTCAGCGATATCAAGGTTCACGCCGGTGCCAAAGAATGGAAACATGCGTGACAGATAGGTTCCAAGCTCAGACAGGTCACTGATTGCAAAGATGACCCAGCTGATCAGGATGTAGAAAAACATATAAATATGTGAAAAAAACTTTGCAAATATGTTATTTGCATTCAACCATTTCAATGTAATGTTTTTCTCGATGACTTCAAGCACGAAGATCAAAAGTCCCCACAGGATAAAATTCCATGCCGCACCATGCCAGAATCCTGTAAGGAACCACACGACAAGCAGATTGCGGATTGTGCGAAATCTACCCTTGCGATTACCGCCAAGAGGGATATATACATATTCCCGGAACCATGTTCCTAACGTGATGTGCCATCTTCTCCAAAAGTCCGTAACACTGCGGGCTGTATATGGATGACGGAAGTTGACGGGGATATGGAAACCAAGCATCTCTCCCAGTCCGACCGCCATCATGGAGTAGCCGCAAAAGTCAAAGTACAGCTGCATGGAATAGGCAAAAGCACCGAGCCATGCGAGTGGAGTGGATATGCTCTCAAAGCCGATCGTGCAGATTTCGTTCCAGAGCGTTCCGATTCGGTTGGCAATAATTACTTTATAGCCTAGTCCTATGATAAAGGTTTTCAGTCCATTGTCAAGGTTACTGGCAGAAATTGTCCGTTGTTTAAGCTCCTTTTGGACATCGGGATACAGGACAATCGGTCCCTGTATCAGCTGTGGGAACATACACAGATACGTGCCCAGGCGGATCAAGGATTTGTCTGCGTCGATTTTTCCCAGATACACGTCTACGACATAAGACACGATCTGAAAGGTATAAAAGCTGATACCGAGCGGCAGTGTGATATTGACCGTGAAAAAGTACCAGTTAATATGACAGAGCCGTAGCAGTGCATTGATATTCTCGACAAAGAAATTTGTGTATTTAAAAAATATCAAAAGACCAAAGTTGTAGATGAGGGACAACACAAGCAGAAAAGTCCGTTCGAACCGTCGGCCCTTGTATCGTTCCATCCCCAGTCCAATCAAATAATTCACGATTACGGAGCAGAGAATCAGGAAAAGAAAATATGGTTCGCCAAAGCTGTAAAAAATAAGGCTTCCAATCAATAGAAGAAAGTTTCTGCTTTTGGGTGGCAGTATGTAATATAATACCAGAAAAACCGGTAAAAATACGAATATAAATAAAAGGCTGCTAAAATCCATGAAGCTCCTCCATAAATCATCATATTCGTGAAAAGATATCGAGTCACGAACTAAATATATATTATAACAAAAACAAAAAGATAATTCCACTGAATTTTTTATTGCAGTGAATGTTACGGATGTGCTAAAGTTTAGGTATAAAAATGAGCTAACTTGAAACGCTGTAGATAGGCAGAAATGGAGACAGTGATGAAATTAATTACGCATAAAAGAATATTTAAGGCAGCAGCAGTCCTGCTGGTGCTGATCTTTATGACAACAGGTTGTGGCATAGATGCTAATAATAGCAGTGATGTAAAGGTGGTATTGACTACAGGCTTTCAAAAGGATGAGATCTTTCGCATTGACAAGACCTCGTGCACGCTTCCGGAAATCATGGTCTATCTGACGAATACAAAAAATCAGTATGAACAGGCATTTGGCAGTGAATTCTGGGAGGCATCTTATAATGGAGAAAACCTGGAAACAAATATCAAAGAAACAGTGCTTGCAAGAGTCGCACGGATCAAGGCGATGAATTTGATGGCAGAGAAATATGGGATAACACTCTCAGACGAGGAGCTTCGAAAGGTATCAAAGGCAGCAGGGAGCTACTATGAATCCCTGACGGATAAAGAAAAGGAATTGCTTGGCGTTGATGAGGAGCTGCTATGCACGATGTATCAGGAGTATATGCTGGCAGAAAAGGTCTATGAGTATCTGATTGCTGACATCAATCCTGAGATCAGTGACGATGAGGCGAGGACGATTACTGTTCAGCATATCTTGATCAAGACTTATTCGCTGAATGAGGAAGGCGCGCGGATTCCTTACTCTGAAACAGCCAGAAAAGAGGCACACAAACGTGCCTTAGAGGCATTAAAACGAGCACAGGAGGGCGAGGATTTTACGGCATTGATTGCAGAGTACAGTGAGGATAGTAACGCATCCTACTCTTTTGGAAAGGGAACGATGGATTCTGCTTTTGAGGAAGCAGCTTTCAATCTGGCAACGGATGAAATCAGCGGTATCGTGGAATCCGTACATGGATATCATATTATTAAATGTATCAGCACCTTCAATAGGGACGAGACTGATAGAAATAAAGTAAAAATTGTTGAACAGCGCAGAAAAGAAGTATTTAACGAGGAGTATTCAGGATTTGTGGAAGGTCTGGCGAAAAATCTTAACCAGAAGCTATGGGATACGGTAGGCTTCATTGATGATGACGAGGTCACCACAAGCAGCTTCTTTGAGGTATACAGAACAGAGCTGGAGCCCCCTCTTTATTGAGAAAGTATAAACAAAATATAAACAGAAAATTAATTATTAGCACTCAATCAAAATGAGTGCTAATTTTCTCTTGACTTTTATATTTCAGGGTATTAAACTATCTATCAGACAGGGCGCAAGACGCCCCATATTATTTTTGTAAAGAGAGAAAGGAATGTGATTTTTTATGGCAGAGAAGCGCGGAAGCTTGTCAATCAACAGCGAAAATATTTTTCCAATTATTAAAAAGTGGTTATATTCAGACCACGACATCTTTTATAGAGAGCTGATATCAAATGGCTGTGATGCCATTACCAAACTGAAAAAGCTTGAAATGATGGGAGAATATGAATTCCCCGCAGATGTGAAAAAAGATATTCATGTAGTCATTAATCCTGAAGAAAAAACACTGAAATTCATTGATACCGGACTTGGTATGACAGCAGACGAGGTCGAGGAGTACATCAATCAGATCGCATTTTCCGGTGCCACAGACTTTATCGAAAAATACAAGGATAAGACAAATGATGATCAGATCATCGGTCATTTCGGATTAGGTTTCTACTCTGCATTTATGGTAGCTGACGAGGTACACATTGATACCCTTTCCTATAAGGAAGGCGCAAAAGCAGTACATTGGGAGTGTGACGGCGGCACAGAGTTCTCCATGTCAGACGGAGACAGGACAGCAGTCGGTACAGAGATTACGCTGTTCCTCAATGAGGACTGCTTAGAGTTCTGCAATGAGTACAAGGCAAGAGAGGTCATCAAGAAATACTGTGCATTTATGCCATATGAGATTTATCTTGAGAAGGCAAATGCTCCTGAAGAGTTCGAGACCATCAATCCTGAGGACAAGAGAGAGGACGATGTCGTTGTCGAGACACTTGAGGAGGAAAAGGAAGTTCCGGGCAAGGATGGAGCGGAACCGACTAAGGAGAAGGTGACAAAGCTCAAAATCAAGAAGCGCCCGGTACCACTCAACGATACACACCCTCTGTGGATGAAGCATCCAAACGAGTGCACGAAGGAGGAGTACATCGACTTCTATCGCAAGGTGTTTGCTGATTACAAGGAGCCGCTGTTCTGGATTCACTTAAATATGGACTATCCTTTCAATATGAAGGGTATCCTCTACTTCCCCAAAATCAACATGGAGTACGAGTCCATCGAAGGAACAATCAAACTTTACAACAATCAGGTATTTATCGCAGATAATATCAAGGAAGTCATTCCTGAGTTCCTGCTGCTGTTAAAGGGTGTCATCGATTGTCCTGATTTACCACTGAACGTATCAAGAAGTGCATTACAGAATGACGGATTTGTGACCAAGATCAGTGAGTACATCACCAAGAAGGTGGCAGATAAGCTTTCCGGTATGTGCAAGATAGACAAGGAAAATTATGAGAAATACTGGGATGATATCAGTCCATTTATCAAGTTCGGCTGCTTAAAGGATGATAAGTTCTGCGAGAAGATGACAGACTATATCCTGTTCAAGAATCTTGACGGTGAGTATATGACACTGCCTGAGTGCCTTGAAGTCAAGAAGATCGATCCTGATGAGGTAGAGAACAGCGAGTCAGAGAATAAAGATTCCGTAGCGACAGATGCCGAGACAGGCGAGAAGGTAGAGGCTGAGGTCGTCGATGAGGACGGCGAGGCAGTCGATATCCCGACAGAGGATGAGGAGACGAAGGAAAAGATCATCTACTATGTAACTGACCTCGTACAGCAGAGCCAGTATGTCAATATGTTCAAGAAGGCAAAGATGGATGCTGTCGTACTTCCTGACAAGATCGACCAGCCGTTCATATCACAGCTTGAAGCAAAGAATCAGGGTATTAAATTCGCACGTATCGATGCAGACCTGACAGATACCTTCAAGACAAAGAACTCCAAGAAGGTCGAGGAGGAGCTTGCAAAGAAGAGCGAGGAGGTTTCAAAGCTCTTTAAGAAGGCAGTTAAGAAGGACAATATCACAGTAAAGGTCGAGAAGCTGAAAAATAAGGATATCGCTTCTATGATCACAGTATCCGAGGAAGCACGCAGAATGCAGGATATGATGAAGATGTACGCAATGCCTGGCATGGATATGGGCATGGGCAGAGAAGGCGAGACACTGATCCTCAATGCCAACAACAAGCTTGTTGAGTATGTGCTTGACAACCAGGATGGCGAGAATGCAGACCTCATCTGCGAGCAGCTCTATGATCTGGCACGCTTACAGCAGGCACCATTACAGCCAGAGGACATGACGAAGTTCATCAGCAGAAGTAATAAGATTATGATGCTCCTGACAAAATAGAATAACATAAAAAACAGGTTCGACATTTGCCGAACCTGTTTTTTATTTCTGAGATTCCATATAGTAGAGCTGTGTGACGCGATCATTTTCCACGAACCAGGAGTCCCTGTCCTTGGTTCCTGTCACCTGGCAGAGCGTTGAGCAGATGCCGAGTGTTGGGTTCCACAGATAGTCGCGTTCTTCATAAATTCCGATCAGAACCTTCCTGTCGACCAGCCCGGTAAATCCAAGCTCCTTGATCGGCTTTAATCCAAGCTCAAAACCAAGACGCGGATTGTAGGTAGAGACGATGACGCCCTCCTCGAGAATATTGCGGATCATCACATTTTCATAACACTCGCGCACAACACCGACCATGCGGACTTCATTGACACGTGTGAGATTTTCATCGCGTGTGTCCGTCTGGAGAAGATACCTTCCGTCTCCCGTCGGAAAAGTAAAGTTCTCGTCTGCTGTGTCAGAATAAAGCACGAAACGGCCGACTCCCAGATATATGGCAGGATGCTCTTTGCCATTGTACATTGCATAAAGACCATCACGGTATTCGCCTGTGGATGTGCCCTCAAATTCAAAACTTTCCTTCATATTGTTTCTCCCTGTTCAATATGTCTTTGCACTCTTTTTCACATATCACGATATGCATATTAATATACAGAAATTGTTAACTACGAACATCATAGTATAAGAAATGCTCAATTTCAAGAGCCTGAAATTGTGAAAAATAACAGTAACACGTTATTGTCCGAAAAGTATAAGAATTTCAAATTAATTCGACATTGTATACGAAAAAAGCAATAGAAAAAATAAAATTTTATATTTGTTTGATAAAGTGATAATAGAGTGATATTATTAATATAATGGTGGAGTTGCGCGACGCTATACGAGATGACAATTTAGCAGCCCTAAACGATATAAAATATTTTACAAAGGAAAGGATGGAACAAATATGGCACAGACAGTAGCGGAAATATTAGCAAAGGCAAAAGAGGCAGGAGCCTCCGACGTACATATTACGGTAGGCGTACCGCCTAAGATGCGAGTAAATGGTATGCTCCTCACGATGGAGGGCGAGCGCCTGATGCCGGAGGACACGATGAAGATGGCAAATTCAGTTATGGGAGATGTTCAGAGGCAGCGCTTTGAGGAAAAGGGCGAGGTCGATATGTCCTTCGCAATCGCAGGGCAGGGACGCTATCGTGTGAACGTGTATAAACAGAGAGGTTCGGCAGCCATGGCGTTTCGTGTCGTAGATACAGTGATACCTGCACCGGAGGTTTTAGGCGTCCCGGCACCGGTAATCGAACTTTATCAGAAAAAGAGAGGACTGATCCTTGTTACGGGGCCTACCGGTAGTGGTAAATCAACAACACTTGCTGCCATCATTGACAAACTCAATAACAACCGTGATGCACATGTTATCACCCTGGAGGATCCAATCGAGTACCTGCACCATCACAAAAAGTCGATTGTCAACCAGCGTGAGATCGGATTTGATACAATGTCCTATGCAAATGCACTTCGTGCAGCCTTGCGAGAAGATCCGGATGTTATTCTGGTAGGAGAGATGCGAGATTTTGAGACAATCAGTGTCGCAATCACAGCTGCAGAGACAGGCCATCTTGTGCTTTCCACACTGCATACAATCGGTGCGGCAAGTACTGTAGACCGTGTGATTGACGTATTCCCACCGCACCAGCAGCAGCAGATCCGGGTACAGCTTGCGAACGTACTGGAAGCAGTTATTTCACAACAGCTGTTACCAATGATCGGCGGTAAGGGACGTGCGGCAGCTTTTGAGGTACTTCTTACCAATTCGGCTGTCAAGAACCTGATTCGTGAGGGAAAGACTCATCAAATAACGAGCGTTATGCAGACGAACAGAAAAGCAGGAATGATTACTATGGACGATGCGATCGCGCAGTTGTATAATGACTATAAGATTGACAGGGAAATTGCACTTCAGTTTGCACAGGACCCGGAAATCATGAAGACAAAGCTGTTCTAGCACTAATAATTAAGGAAAGGTAGGATGATTCATGAGACAGAATCCAAAACCACAGGAGATATACAGGCATTTCAAGGGAAACATCTATCAGATCATCACGATTGCACGTCACTCAGAGACAGGAATAAAGATGGTTGTATACCAGCAGCTCTATGCGCCTTACGAGGTATATGTGCGCCCACTTGAAATGTTTATGAGCAAAATCGATACCAAGAAATATCCTAACGAGAAGCAGACCTACCGTTTTGAAAAGATTGACATCAGAGGTGAGGAAAAGGCTGATGTTCCAAAGGAGACTTCTTCCGAGACACTGAACAGGGTATTGAACAAAGGGAAAAGTGAAGAGGAGCCGCAGCAGTCAGAGACATTGGAAACAGAGAATGCAGAAAACGAGTCCGATTTTGAACTGGACCCGGGAATCGCCGAGTTTCTTGATGCAGAAAGTTATGAAAAAAAGCTTCAAATTCTTAGTAAGCTTCATTCAAGAATAACAGATGCTATGATAGATACCATTGCCGTAAGTCTTGACACAGAGATCAAAGAAGGCGATATCGAACGGCGCTATAGCGAACTCAAGAACTGTCTCCTGACGATGGAACGTTTTGAGTGCAACAGACTAAGATAGGGAGGAATCTTTAAATTATGAAACTTTTATCAATCGCAATACCATGCTACAACTCATCAGCATATATGCGCAAATGTATCGAATCACTGCTGCCGGGTGGTGATGATGTGGAAATCATCATTGTAAATGACGGCTCAAAGGACAATACGGCGGATATCGCTGAGGAATACAGACAACAATTTCCTGGTATTGTGAAGGTGGTGAATAAGGAAAACGGTGGGCATGGTTCTGCTGTAAATGCAGGAATCGAACATGCCAGCGGTCTTTATTTTAAAGTAGTCGACAGTGATGACTGGGTGAGCCAGAGTGCATATATGCAGATCTTAGACAGACTCAAGGAGCTCCTTGAATGTGGAAGCTTCATTGACATGTTCATCAGCAACTTTGTATATGAAAAGGAAGGCGAAAAGCATAAAAAGGTGATGAAGTATCATCATGCCCTGCCACAGGACAGAATCTTTACATGGAAAGATGTGCGTCATTTCCGAGTGGGGCAGTACATATTAATGCACTCTGTTATTTATCGTACAAACCTGCTTCGTGAATGTGGATTAAAGCTGCCGGAGCACACTTTTTATGTGGATAATATTTTTGTATTCAATCCGATTCCATATGTCAAGACCATGTATTATCTCGATGTAAATTTCTACCGTTATTATATCGGGAGAGCGGATCAGTCTGTCAACGAACAGGTCATGATCGGCAGAATCGACCAGCAGATCCGGGTCAATAAGCTCATGGTGGACTATTATGTGGATGAAAAGCAGCGTATCGTTGCGAACGGAAAAGCAAGGAAATATATGGTCAATTATCTGGACATTATTACGACAGTATCATCGGTGCTTCTGATTCGTTCCGAGCTTGAGGAAAATCTGGAGAAGAAAAAGGAGCTGTGGCAGTATATCAAGTCAAAGGACAAGCTCCTGTGGATGCGGCTTAGGTCAGGAATTCTTGGAAATGCCATGAATCTCCCCGGCAAGCTTGGCAGAAAGATTACGATCGATGGCTATAAGATCTGCCAGAGAATTTTCAACTTTAATTAGCATTACCCTTGTAAAATAGGCAAAAAACAGTTATACTAGTACCGATTTGTACAGGATTGCCACGGTGATCCAAATAATAATATTGATACGGAGGAAGGTCTAATGTATTCACTTGATGAAGTAAAGAAAGTAGATCCACAGATAGCAGACGCTATTGTACAGGAGCAGGAGAGACAGAACAGCCATATTGAGCTGATTGCGTCAGAGAACTGGGTCAGCAAGGCAGTAATGGCAGCTATGGGCAGCCCATTGACCAATAAATATGCAGAGGGATATCCGGGAAAGAGATATTATGGTGGATGTGATTGCGTGGATGTTGTGGAGAATCTGGCAATCGAGCGCGCCAAGGAGCTGTTCGGATGTGACTATGCCAATGTTCAGCCACATTCAGGTGCACAGGCAAATATGGCAGTACAGTTTGCAGTTCTGCAGCCGGGCGACACGATTATGGGCATGAACCTTGATCATGGCGGACATCTGACACATGGTTCACCTGTCAATATGTCAGGTAAATATTTTAACGTTGTTCCATATGGTGTGGATGATAACGGCTTCCTTGATTATGACAAGATGAGAGCGCTGGCTTTGGAGTGCAAGCCCAAGATGATCATTGCAGGTGCAAGCGCATATGCCAGAACAATCGACTTCAAGAAGTTCAGAGAGGTTGCAGACGAGGTTGGAGCAGTGCTTATGGTAGATATGGCTCATATCGCAGGTCTGGTGGCAGCAGGACTTCACCCAAGCCCAATTCCATATGCAGATGTTGTGACGACGACAACTCACAAGACTTTAAGAGGACCTCGTGGAGGACTGATCCTTGCAAATAAGGAGGCTGCTGAAAAATACAATTTCAACAAGGCGATTTTCCCTGGTATCCAGGGCGGACCTCTCATGCATGTAATCGCAGCAAAGGCTGTATGCTTCCAGGAAGCATTGGGTGATGAGTTCAAGGCTTATCAGCAGCAGATCATCAAAAATGCGCAGGCTCTTTGCAATGGACTTACAAACAGAGGTATCAAGATCGTTTCCGGTGGTACGGATAACCATTTGATGTTGGTCGACCTTACTACATATGATCTTACCGGTAAGGCAGTAGAGAAGCTTTTGGATGAAGCACACATTACCTGCAACAAGAATACAATTCCAAACGATCCGAAGTCTCCGTTCGTTACTAGTGGTATCAGACTTGGTACACCTGCAGTTACGAGCCGTGGCATGAAAGAGGATGATATGGATAAGATTGCTGAAGCAATAGCTATGGTAATCAAGGAACAGGAGAATGGAGTGGCAGGTGCACGTGCGATCGTACAGACATTGACGGACAAGTACCCATTGATTTAGGAATATGAAGAATGAAGCGACAAACAGAGAAAAAAGAAGGCGCAGACGCATCAGAAACCAGATTCTGGCATATATTACGCTGATTGTGATTATCGTGCTGGCAGTGGCGGCAGGCTATCTGGGAATAAAAGGCATCATGGGCTATGTGAAGGGCTACAACGACAAGGTGAACAGAGTCATTGAGGAAGCAGAGTCGAGTGTAGCGGCAGAGCTGGCGGGCGAGAATGATGCAGATTACGAACAGGATGCTTCCACGGACAGCAGCGCAGGTGGTGATGCATCAGCATCAATCGGGGAAGATCCGCTTGATGAGCTTATTGAATCTCTGATCAACGACATGACAACAGAAGAAATGGTGGCAGGCATGTTCATGGTGTCACTGGAGGCACTTACAGGAGTAGCGACAGTAGTACAGGCAGGTGACGGCACCAAGACAGCGATTACACAAAAGCCTGTCGGCGGAATCCTTTATTCAGCGAAGAACTTTAAATCGGCAGAGCAGTTTACGGAGATGATTACCAACACAAAAGGGTTTTCTAAATATCCGATTTTTACAGCTGTAAAGGCTGAGTGCGGTGACAGTACGGACTTTGGAATGGATCCTTCTGGAAAGGCATCAGAGCTTACAGATACGGACAGTGTGAAGACAGCATATGGCGCGATTGCAGCAAAGCTTGCATCGTATGGCGTCAACATGAATATGGCTCCGGTGGCAGAGATTGTGGCAGAGGACGGAGATGCATCCCTGCAGGGCAGAACTTTTGGCTCTGACGCTACCGCTGCTGCACCACTTGTCAATGCTGCGGTTCAGACAATGCAGGAGGCAGAGGTTAGTGCTGTTTTGCAAAAATTTCCAGGCACATCCGTTGGTACAAAGACCTTGGAGGAGCTCAAGAACAGTGAATTTTTGGTCTATGACATGGCAATTAAGAATGGTGCAGAGTGTATTATGGTGTCCCACACAAAGGCAAGCGGTGTGACAGGTGATGATACACCGGCTTCGCTTTCATCAGTGATGATTAGTGATGTTCTTAGAAATACGCTTGGCTTTAATGGAGTTGTAATCACGGATTATCTGAACGACAGTGCTATAACCGGAAGTTATAGTTCGGCAGATGCGGCAGTGGCAGCGATACAGGCAGGAGCAGATGTCCTGCTGGAGCCTGCCGATTATCAGGAAGCATATGAGGGTGTGCTTAATGCGATTGCAGATGGCACCATAACAGAGGAACGGATTCGCGAATCCATATACCGGATTTACAGGGTCAAGTACCAGAATGCCTTAAATGAAAACTAAAAATGAAAAAAGTCAAAATATGAGTTGACACAGTGAGAATATTGTAGTATGATGTATCTTGTTCGTAGGACAGACACGAGCAAGATACACATGTGCGATAGTGGCGTAGTTGGTAACGCGCGACCTTGCCAAGGTCGAGACCGCGGGTTCGAGCCCCGTCTATCGCTCTTAAAAAGCCTAGTATTGATTTACTAGGCTTTTTCTTTGCACTATGTTGAATTGAAATGTTAAAATGTAATCTCGATTACGTTTGAACTTCTGTCTGGTGTAATGATGGAGTCGCTTCCTTCGATGGTGATGAAACCATTTGCTGCGCTGGCAGCATGCATATTGATCATGCGGATTGTGTATGGCTTGCTTGCGTCAGCCGTCACATAGATACTGCGTCCCTGTCTCTTTACAGAAGCGGAAAGCTCAATCGTGTTGTTCATGTCATAAACATCAGCATCAATTTTTACACCATCATGGATTGCATAGACGCGAAGCTCACAGCCGTCAGCGTAGTCATAATCCGGTCTGTCATCGCGAGCACCTACGGCGATGATGGAGTTTTCACGAACCATCAGAGGAATGCTTAAGTAACCATGCTGTTCCTCAATCCAGGTTCCACCCTTGTATTCTTTGCCTGTAAAGTAGTTTGTCCAGATACCCTTAGGAAGATAGTATTCGGCTCTGCTTTCGTCATTAAAGATTGGTGCTACGAGCAGGCTGTCACCGAGCATATACTGCTTGTCGAGATAGTGACAGTTCTTGTCACTCGTAAATTCAAGAACCATGCTTCTCATGCTCGGAATTCCTTCTGTGGCAGCAGTGATCGCTGTTTTGTAGATATATGGCATCAGCTTTGCCTTTAGGCGTGTAAAGAAACGGACAACATCAACGGCTTCTTCATCATAAAGCCATGGAACACGGTAGGACTGGCTTCCGTGAAGTCTGCTGTGCGAGGAAAGTAGACCAAATGCGACCCAGCGTTTGTATACATCGGCAGTCGAGGTATGCTCGAAACCACCGATATCGTGTGCCCAGAAACCAAATCCGGACATGCACAGTGATAATCCTCCGCGTAAGCTTTCTTCCATGGATTCATAGTCAGACCAGCAGTCACCGCCCCAATGTACAGGGAATTTCTGACCACCGACGGTAGCAGAGCGGGCAAACAGGACGGCCTGACCCTTTCCACGCTTTCGTTCAAGCAGTTCATAGACACACTTATTATACAGATAAGTATAGTAGTTGTGCATTTTCTGGGGGTCTGAACCATCATAGTAAACAGCGTCCGTAGGGATTCTTTCACCAAAGTCAGTCTTGAAGCAGTCCACACCCATATCAAGCAGAATTTCAAGCTTGTCCTGGAACCATTTCCATGCGGCAGGATTTGTAAAGTCTACAATCGCCATGCCAGGCTGCCACATATCCCACTGCCATACCTGACCGTTTGGACGTTTGAGGAAGTAACCATTTTGCAGGCCTTCCTTGAAGAGAACAGATTCCTGACCGATATAGGAGTTGATCCATACACAGATGTTCAATCCCTTGTCCTTGATGCGCTTTAACATGCCAACGGGATCAGGGAAGACTCTGCTGTCCCACAAAAAGTCACTCCAGTGGAATTCCTTCATCCAGAAGCAGTCAAAGTGGAATGTCCTCAAAGGGATTCCTCTGTCAAGCATACCATCCACGAAACGCATGACGGTCTCCTCATCGTAGTTTGTGGTAAAGGAAGTAGATAGCCACAGGCCGAAGGTCCATGGTGCCGGAAGTCCGGGTTTTCCGGTAAGATCGGTATAGCGCTTCAATACCTCTTTCATCTCCGGTCCATTGATCAGGAAGTAATCAAGGTAGGTCCCTTCCACGGAAAACTCAGCTTTTGTCACCATTTCAGTTCCGATTTCAAATTCAACCCTTTCAGGATGATTGACAAAGACACCATAACCCTTGTTTGAAATGTAAAATGGAATGTTTTTGTAGCACTGTTCCGTGCTCGTACCGCCATCGGCATTCCATATTTCAATGCTCTGACCATTCTTTACAAATGGAGTGAAGCGTTCGCCAAGACCATATATTTTCTCATCAACACCTATTCCGAGCTGCTGACGGATGTATGTATCAGTGTTGTCACCCTTGTCATAGGCGAGCCCTTTCCAGTCTGTCTTCATGAGTGCGAGGTCCCGACCTTTTGACTCGGTGATGAGCTTTCCATTTCTGGTGTATTTCATGTACCAGTTGCTTTTGCCGATTTCAAGCGCCAGAGAACCACTGTAAATAATGATGCGTTCGTCATTGTCATCGACCTTGAGAGGTCTTGCGGCAGCATTGATCTCAAAGGCAGGATAAGTGTTTACGGCACCGAGATGATGATAAGTTTGCACACGGATGACCTCGTCCATGGGCGAGGTGATGATGAGTGTCAGGTTGACACCTCCAAGCGTATCCCCTCTGTGATTGATGCGATTGGTGGGGGCACATATGGTTACTTTGTCAGTTTCTACTTTTGTGAAATATGCCTGCTGTGGTGCGAAACATTCACAGCCTTCACGCTGAAGCCAACAGCCGTTACTGAATTTCATGATTCCTCTTTTCTATGCCGGATTTATGATAGGATTGATTCGAAGATTCTGCACCCGGCATTGTGCAGGATGAT
>JAFOYD010000191.1 GCA_017391545.1 Lachnospiraceae bacterium | reverse complement strand
AGGGAAATCTGACCGTACAGCTTCACGCAAAGAGCAGGGATGAATTTCAGGATCTTGCGGCAACTGCCAATAACATGATCAAAAACAACAAGAAGCTGGTGACAAAAGTAGGAGATGCCGTCGGGGAACTGGATACTTCTGCGCAGCAGGTAAAGGCAGCTTCCGACGTCATCGGTGATTATTCAAGAGAAATCAATCTGGCAATTGATGAAATCAATGAGGGAATGTCAAGGCAGTCACGCCATGCACAACAGTGCGTGGACAGGACAGATGCGCTTTCACAGGAAATGAAGGCGGTAAGCAGTGTGGTTGATCAAGTAGAGCAGCTTGTCCGTGAGACAGAGACGATGATTGAACAGGGAATGGACATCGTGCAGAACCTTGGTGACCGCGCAAAGCAAACGACTGTCATGACGGCAAAAGTGCGGGAAAGCATTGACGAGCTGCGTAAAAAGTCAGAGATCATTGATGACTTTGTAAATACCATTACGGACATTTCTGATCAGACAAACCTTTTGTCTCTGAATGCTTCCATTGAAGCGGCAAGAGCAGGTGCTGCAGGACGAGGATTTGCAGTGGTGGCAGAGGAAATCCGCAGACTTGCAGACGATTCTTCAGCAGCCGCAAGTGAAATCAGTAATAACGTGGCACAAATCAGTACACAGACGATCGACAGTGTCGAGAGCGCTAAACAGGCGGAGGCAATGGTCGATTTGCAGACACAGGCAGTTGAGGAGGTTGTTGCCGTCTTCAACAATATGAATCAAAGAATGACGGAACTTGTAGGCGGTCTGAACAATATTGTGGAGAGCACGGAACGCGCAGACAAAGAGCGGAGCGAGACGCTTGAGGCTGTAAGAAATATCTCAGAAATTATTGAGGAAACCGCGGACAGCACGGAGGTCGTACATGACGTCGCATGTAAGCTCCTTGAGAACGTGGACAATCTCAACAGTACCTCTGATGCACTCGGCGACAACATGCAGAGCCTCGTCACAGAGATCTCTGTATTTAAGACGGAGTAGGGCAGGGGGGAAAATTGACTTTCCACAATAAATTCACTATACTAGACTATATCAATCTGATGAAAGGACAGTGGGTATGGGAATTTATTTGAATCCGGGAAATGAACGCTTTGCAAGAGTGTTGCGCTCCAAAATCTATGTAGACAAGACAGGCATGCTGGAATATCTCAATTCTGTACTGGATACGGAGCAAAGCTGTATCTGCGTCAGTCGTCCGCGGCGCTTTGGCAAATCGATAACGGCAGATATGCTGGCTGCATACTATGGAGTTGGCTGTGATTCCAGGGAAATGTTTGCAAAATACAAGGCGGCAGAGCTTTCTGACTTTAGCGAGCACCTGAATAAATATCAGGTCATTCAGATAGATGTGAATACATTTCGCCACCGTCGTGACAGTGTAACGGGTGAAACAATCACAGCGATGCAGACGGTGGGATTGTTCCATACGGAGGTGATTCGGGAGCTGTGGCAGCAGTTTCCACAGTCGGTCGGGGAGAATGATAGTGATCTGCCATCAGTGCTTGCAAAAATCAATGAAAATACAGGAGAAAAGTTTGTCATTATCATTGACGAATGGGACACTATTTTTCGGGAAGATAAATATGATGAAAAGGCGCAGGAGGCTTACATTAATCTGCTGCGGGGACTGTTCAAGGACAGTACTGCAAAGAGATTTATCAAACTGGCATATATCACTGGAATTCTGCCGATCAAGAAGTATGGAACGCAGTCTGCACTCAACAATTTCAGAGAGTATACCATGATCATGCCCGGGCGTCTGGCAGAATATATCGGATTTACAGAAGAAGAGGTTCGTCATTTGTGCGAACAGTACGATATGGATTTCGAAGAGACGAAACGGTGGTATGATGGCTATTCATTCCGGTCAATCAAGCATATCTATAATCCGAACGCTGTGGTTAATGCCATGCTGGATGGTGAATTCAACAATTACTGGACACGGACAGAGACATATGAAACGCTGAAAAATTACATTACAATGAATTTTGAGGGACTTAAGGATGATGTCGTGCAGATGCTGACAGGAGGGCACTGTAAGGTCAATCCCGGAAAGTTCCAGAATGACATGGTCTCTGTGAAAAGCAAGGACGATGTGTTGACACTGTTGCTTCATTTAGGGTATCTTGCATATGATGCAGACAGAAAAGAAGTATATATCCCAAATGAGGAAGTCAAGGATGAATTTCGCAATGCAGTAGAGGAAACAGGATGGGATACTGTGATTCGGGCAATTTCTGCTTCTGATACTTTGCTCAAGGCAACATGGCAGCAGGATAGCGATGCTGTTGCTGCAGCCATCGACCGTGTACACAGCGAGAACACATCCATCTTAAACTATAATGATGAAAACGCACTAAGCTGTGTGATTACGCTGGCATACTACAATGCAGTCAATGAGTATACATTGATTCGTGAACTTTCGACAGGATATGGATTTGCGGATATGGTGTTCCTGCCAAAGAAAAATTCCGACAAGCCGGCGTTGTTAGTGGAGCTTAAGTGGAATCAGACAGCGCAGGGAGCGATTGACCAGATCAAAAATAAGCAGTATGTTCAGTCTCTAAAGGAATATCGGGGAAATCTGTTGCTGGTAGGAATCAATTATGACAAAGGAAACAAGAAGCATCAGTGCATCATAGAGCAGATGGAAGTGTAGAAATGAAATGTTGACCTGTATCAGACAAGGAATGTTTGATGCAGGTCTTTTCAAAAGGAAATTATGTAGTGAAAGAAAATATGAGGAGAAAACATGAAGAAATTAAGCAACAGTACAGCGAATTTTACAGACTCTGTGATCAGGAGAATGACAAGGGTAGCGAACCAATATAATGCCATTAATCTGTCACAGGGATATCCGGATTTTGACCCGCCAAAGGAGATCACGGACCGATTGGCACAGGTGGCAGCGTCAGGACCGCACCAGTATGCATTGACGTGGGGAGCACAGAATTTCAGGGAGGCACTGGCGAGAAAACAGGAGCATTTTTCGGGAGTGAAGATTGATCCTGATAAGGAAATTGTCGTCACATGCGGAAGCACTGAGGCCATGATGGCATCCATGATTTAAAACTCCAGGAGCATTATACCCATATGAAAAACCTGTTCGTAGGTGGGATGGAGGAGCTCGGACTTCAGGTCACAAGACCACAGGGCTGCCCTCTTTAAGGCACGTACATGGGAGGAGTTGAAAGCCATGGTAAAAGAAAACAAAACATATGAGGAAGCTGCCAGAACAATGTATGAACTGTCATCTGACGAATATGTCAGGGAACAGTGCCGCAGACGTGAAGAATACTATCGGCAGATTCGCACCTATGAAAAGAATCTTGCTGACAAGGATGCCACAATTGCTGATAAAGATGCTAAGATTGCCGAACAAAGCAGCAGGATTGCCGAACAAAGTGTTCAAATTGCAGAAATGGAAGCAAAAATCGCAGCCCTGATGGCTCGGTTGAAAGAATCTGATAGTTGACCGTTTGATGTGGCTTCTCAAATATCACAAATATTTTGGCTTTTAGCCGCTTACAGTGCACCCTTTTTAAGGGTGCATTTTGTAGTTTATGAAACTGCTTCCCCTCATTCGATAGTTATCTTGTTTCTTAATTATCATTAACACTTTCATAGTATTCAATTTATCAAAATCTGGATTAAATATTCCGACCAAACAGGTATGAATTACCAAAAAACATACAGAGCACTAACTGATATATAAATAATCAGAAAAAGCAATGCAAAAATTGTCCTCTTTTCCAGTAAAATCAAGGCTGAATGCGTTTTCACAAAAAAAGCATAAAAACACCGATAAAGGTAAAATAAATTGGCACAAAAAGTGGTAAAAAATTGTTCTGAGCCGTTCGATTTGAACACGTTTGCGCGAAAACACATTGAATAGATAGGAATAATGGGGTAAGATGCAGAAAACGAACGAAAGAGAGGGATGCGTATGAAAGATATAGGATATTATAGTGGGCAGTACTATTGTTAAAATGTGGGTTATATTGTGAGTCTGGTTACAATAATTCAACAGAACAAGTATTCGATAATGCTATTGACAGATCACTTTATCAAGTATATAATTATTAAAGAAACGAACATACTTTCGCGAACGATATTCGAACAAAAATCTGGAAAGAGGTCATATATGGGGGCAAAAGATACTAAGGCAAAGGAATTTCTATCCAATAACGAAAGGTTTGCGGATGTTTTTAATTACTATATGTTTGATGGCAAATCAGTCATTAAGCCTGAAGATCTGCAGGAAAAGGATACGACAGAAGTGATATCGCTCTATGGTATCGACGGGAAAGAGATGCAAAAGCAAAAGTGGCGTGATTTACTAAAGAGTGCTATAATAAAGAAAACTGAAGGTATCATATATGTTTTGTTGGGAGCGGAAAACCAGAGCGACATTCACTATGCGATGCCTGTTAAGAACATGATTTATGATGCAATGAACTATGGTTCACAGGTCGCGGAAGCAGCTAGAAGCCACAAGGACAAAAAAGACTTTGACTCTTCGGCAGAGTTTTTGGCAGGATTTAAGAGAGACGACAAGCTGACACCTGTTATTACCTTGACTGTGTATTGGGGAGCAGAGGCATGGGATGCACCAAGATGCCTGCATGATATGTTTCCAGATATGGACAGTCAGATATTAAGATATGTGGACAATTACCATCTACATTTGATTGTCCCACAGGAGATCATGAATTTTGAACGGTTTCAAACATCACTTGGGGAAGTTTTCGAGGTCATAAAGGCATCTGATGACAAGAAGAAAATGAAATCGATATTTGCGTCGAATCCCAAGTTTAAGAGTTTAGAAAACGAGGCAGTTTCAGCAATCAATGTATTTACGGGACTTAATATCCCGATTGATAAAAAGGAGGGAAAAACCGATATGTGTAAAGCATGGCAAGATCAATGGCTTGATGGTAAGGCAGAAGGAAGAGAGGAAGGTATTGAAGCTCTGATACTTGATAATCTTGAGGACGGAAAAACGGAGGAAGTTATTATAAATAAGTTGATTAGACGTTTTGGACTGAAACCGGAAGAAGCACAGAATTATTATGATAAATATGCGAAAGAAAGCAGCGAAATTCAACTGATACCTTAATTAGATTGGAATGAGATTTCACTGGATACGTAGTGGTGGCTTCAGTGAGATGGGCAATGCGGTATTTTGTGGAGCATCGTCAGGAAAGAAGACTATTGTAAGATACAATAGCAGCGTTTGAGCGTGAGTGCACCAAGAGAGGCGTTCCACCTGTAACCGCACAGATTGCCGGAGGCACCTTTATCCTCTGGAGAGGAATCCCGATCATCCCGACCGACAAGCTGTTGGTAGACGGACTCAAGAATCCAAAGAGCCAGAGCGGCAAGACCAACATTCTTCTCATTCGTACAGGTGAGGCAAAGAGAGGTGTCGTAGGCTTATATCAGGCAGGACTTAAGAATGAGCATTCCAGAGGCTTATCAGTACGCTTCCGCGGCATTGATGACAAGGGAGTTGCCTCTTACCTCTTATCTTTATACTGCTCCGCAGCGATTTTATCAGATGATGCTATTGCAGTGCTTGAAGATGTAGTGGTAGGTGAGTATTATGACTACGATTAATCAGAACGTGTCAGAGATCCCGACGACAGGCTCTCTTGAGGAGCTTGCGGGTGTTCCGACCGCGGCAGAGCTTTCTGCACTCGCAAACGCCCTGTTTCCTGATTTGACGAAGGACTTTAATGATGCAGGTATCAATGTGGAACCTGAAGTTTGTGCAGAGGGAATTGACGCACTGGTGCAAAAGGGTGATACAGGAGTCTTCCACACAGCGCCCCAGAGCTGTGATCGACAGGCTTACCTATTATTATGAGCATGAAAATTCCAACGTGCACCGCGGCGCCCACGCACTTGCGGCAAGGTCGACCGACGCTTACGAAAATGCGAGACAGACCGTGGCTGACTTTATCGGTACAGCGGCAAATAAGGCATCTGTCCTGTCCTTTAAGCTTGACGGATATTCTGACGAAGAAGTCGGAAACCGTCTCAACAACTATGGTATCGCAGTCCGTACCGGCCATCACTGCGCACAGCCGGTACTCAGACATTTCGGCTATGAAGGCTCGGTCAGACCGACACTGGCATTGTACAATTCACCGGATGATATCGATGCACTTGTCAAGGTCTTGAAGACATTTGCCTGAAGCCGTTCCGATTACATAAACGAACACACACTGACACACGTAATTACGATTGCATCGTAACTATGAGGGTACTGAATAGTTACATTGCATCAATAGTTACGTGTGTTACTATATAGAGAGGTACCGTTATGGGTGAACTAAGAATAGAAGCAGAAGTAGAAAATATTGTTGAATTTATCTTGGAGGATTATAAGAACGGAAAAGGCAAAAGTCATTGAAATCGTAAACAAGCTGTCCCAGATCGTATTCCCAGGGTACTTTCGGGAGAAAGCATTTAAGATATATAATGTGGAGAACAGTCTGTCTGTTCTGGTGGAGGACATCTTTTACCACTTGAATAAACAGGTGATCCTTGCACTCGGTTTCTGTAAACGAAGAGGAACCCTGGACGAAAAGCAGACTGAGGAGGAGGCTTTCCGCATCTGTACGGAATTTTTCCGCAAGATTCCCCATATCAGGGAGCTTGTCGAGACCGATCTGCAGGCTGCATTTGACGGAGACCCAGCAGCAGGCTGCAAGGAGGAGATCATCCTCGCATATCCGGGGCTCATGGCATCGACCATCAACAGAATCGCGCATGAACTATATCTGCTTCAGGTGCCGCTGATTCCGAGGCTCATGACGGAGTACGCCCACTCGGAGACGGGAATCGACATCCATCCGGGAGCGACGATCGGTAGATATTTTTTCATTGACCATGGGACAGGCGTTGTCATCGGTGAAACTGCGCTCATAGGAAATCATGTAAAAATCTATCCAAGCAAAAAGAGCGCAAAACGGAGGAAATTCACCACAGTGATGAGTGGTATTACGTGATTTGATTTAAGATACATTTTGCTGATGGGATGGAATGAACAGCAACCACATTTTTACTAAAAAAATAACTTAATTATGTAAATACTTGT
>JAFOYD010000190.1 GCA_017391545.1 Lachnospiraceae bacterium | reverse complement strand
GTGGAGCTTGCTGACTATGAGAATGTACTTGCCATCGTCACCTATGCAAATGAGCAGGAGGACATGGACAGACTTGTGCAGGCCTGCGAAGCAGTCAGCAGGGAATGCCTTTCTGTAAGCAGTTTGCAGCAGACAAATAAAGAATCAGATAGCAAAATGCCACCTTTTCCAGTTCTGCCAGAGCAGGTCATGACACCGCGCAGGGCGTATTTTGCAAAGAACAAAATGATTAGATGGAAAGAGGCTGTCGGGAAAATTTCAGGACAGCTGATCGCACCGTACCCTCCGGGAATCCCGGTCATCTATCCCGGTGAGCGCATTACCAGGGAAGTGTGGGAGTACATCGAGCGCTTCCGCGCAGATGGCAGGCATTTGCATGGGGCAGGTAGCGACGGGAAGCTGGAAGAGATCAAAATTATCAACGAATAAAAATTAAAAAACTGTAAATGATAACCATGTAATAAGAAGCGCATATTGCAGTCTGCTTCGGAAAGGCATGGTTATTTTTGTGGCAAATGTAGTACTTTATATCATGGCAAAACAGAATGTGGCACTTGCCAAGGAAAATGTGGAGCTGTGTGATGTGGCAAGTATTTACTGCGAGGACGAGACAATCAGGGCAAAGGCTGAGACGCTAAAGATTCACCGTTTCAGGCAGGATTCTGCGCCAAGGGTCGTAGTCAGTATACTGAAAATCATCGAACAGCTTACAAAGCTCTGCCCTGGAATAACAGTTGAGAGTATTGGAGAGACGGACATTATCATTGAGAAGGCATCCCTGCAGCATGACAAGCCACAGCAGAAAAAAAGTCCTTGGGCATATATAAAGATTGCATTTGTGGCACTAATCTGCTTTTTTGGTTCAGGCTTTACAATCATGGCATTCCACAATGACGTCGGGGTACCAAATGTACTGAACAATATCTATCAGTTGGTAATGGGAGTGGAATCAGATGGTTGTACTGCACTTGAGATATCCTATTCCATCGGATTGGCATTAGGAATCATCGTTTTCTATAATCACATCAGTGGGAAGAAGCTTACTTCGGACCCGACACCGCTTGAGGTGGAAATGAGAAATTATGAGCGCGATGTCAACATGGCAATCGTGGATATGGCAGGACGGCAAAAGCTTGAAAAGGACATTGATTAATGGCTTGGCGCATTGTACTTTTGTGGATAATTGGAATCAGCTCTGGAATCATGGTGTCGGCAGGTGTGTTCACAGTTCTTTTTGTGGTTGGACTGATTCCGCGCTTTGCGGGAAGGACGGATACTGCAAGATGTGAACTGTTCTATGAGGAATGTCTGGTGTTTGGAGCAATTATAGCAGATATCCTCAGTGTCTATCCGATCGAGGGTTCTTTTGGGGAGCTGACAGTGCAGGTGCCTCATGCAAATGTATTGCTGACCACCATTCTGGTGCTGATCGGTGTATTTGCAGGAATCTTTGTCGGCTGTCTCTCGATTGCGCTTTCGGAGGTACTTGACGGAATACCGATTTTTGCAAGGCGTGTGAAGCTCAAGATGGGAGTCAGCATCGCGGTGCTTGCCATTGCACTTGGAAAAACAGTAGGTTCACTGATTTATTTTATGAAAGAATTCTTTCAAGGTATATCATAATTGATTCATAATGCGTTGCCACACGCGAAATTGTGGCAGAATGGGAGAGGATTATGGCATCAGAACAAAAAAAGACAGAATATCAGGAGTATGTGAAGCAAAATTCACCAAAGACAAATTTGCCGTTGCAAATGGGAAAGGCTTTTATCATGGGCGGAATCATCTGCTGCATCGGACAGTTGATCGTCAATATCGCGACAAAAAGCTTTGGACTGGACAAAGAAATCGCGGCAAGCTGGTGTTCCATGATTCTGATTCTGCTCAGCGCCCTGCTCACAGGATTTAATCTCTATGGTGGCCTTGTCAAGTGGGGAGGTGCAGGAGCACTTGTACCTATTACGGGCTTTGCGAACTCTGTCGTAGCATCTGCCATCGAATATAAGACAGAAGGACAGGTATTTGGCATCGGCTGCAAAATCTTTACGATTGCAGGTCCCGTGATTTTGTATGGAATCTTTACCTCATGGGTGCTTGGTGTTTTGTACTGGATTGGTAAATTGATGGGAATCGTATAAAACAAAAAAGTGTTGCTTTGGGGGCAACACTTTTTTCGTTACATATTTTAATTAAAAGCTCTTGATCCAGTTGATCAGCGAATCATAATATACATTGTTTTCGACATCTCTTCTCATCTGGTCTGTTACAGGTCCATTCTTCTCCATGCGGGCAATGACTGCGGCCTGAAGTCCGGCAATCTTTCCTTTCTCAAAGGCTTCATCATATGCGGAATTTGCTGGTGAGACAGCAGGTTCGTCAGCAGGAGACTGTGAAACCGGAGCTTCCTCTATAACGGGTTCAGTAGCAGGCTCTTCAGTAGCTGGCGCCTCGTCCACGGCAGGTTCCGTTGCAGGTACTTCCACAGCAGGAGTCTCGTCAGCCACAGGAGCTTCCACAGTCGGAGCCTCGGTTGCCACAGGCGTCTCAATAGCCGGATCTTCATTGGTGATTGGAGTCACTTTGATCGGTGAAACGTCAACGTTTCCGTTCGCCGGCAGCCAGATATCACCCGAATTTGCCTTGACATTGACGCAGATCGTGCCGTTGTTTACGCTGACATGCTGCCCAGACAGTGCGCCGACATATTCGGAAGCATTTCCGGCAGGAAGTGTCATTACATAGTCGCTGTCGTCATTGTTGACAGTCACGACAGCACATTCTCCATTGTAGCTTCGTGAGAATGCGTATTGTTTGTTCGTGAGCACCAGCTCCTTGTAATCACCGTAGGACAGTGCCTTTGACTGCTGCCTTGCATGACCAAGAGCCGCAATCAGAGCGGTGCGGGGATTTGTTTCCACAGCATCCTTGTAGTCTTCAAAGTTCAGAGCCGGGCGAAGGGAGGCATCAGAGAATTTTTCCTTTCGTCCCTCGATGCCGAACTCGGAACCGTAATATATGGAAGGAACACCAGGCAGTGTGTACAGCAGAACGTGTACCGGTGCAAAGTGTGCCTTGTTTGTAAGCTTTGTATAGATTCGTTCTACATCATGATTGTCCACGAAATTGTAGAGCTTTAATCCATCAGGTCTGTTGCCACCCATCTCGTACAGACGTCGTACGGTGTGGGCAATCTCAAAGTAGTTGTGGTCATTGTGACCGGAATACAGCGCTTTGTGAAGCTGGTAGTTGGTTACGGAATGAAGTGTTCCCTCATTTACCCAGCGGGAGTAGTCACCATGAATGACCTCGCCCATCAGCCAGAAATCAGGCTTGACTTCATTTGCGACCTGCCTTAATGCTTTCATGAAGTCAAAGTCAAGTACATCTGCGGCATCAAGACGGATACCGTCCACGTCAAATTCGCTTACCCAGAAACGGATGACATCGCAAATATAGTCCTTTACGGCAGGATTTTTCTGATTGAGCTTTACCAGAAGATTGTAGCCTCCCCAGTTCTCATAGCTGAAACCGTCATTATATTCATTGTTGCCACCAAAGTTCACGTTGCAGTACCAGTCTCTGTACTGGGAACGTTCACGATTTTCCTTGATATCCTTAAATGCAAAGAAATCGCGTCCGGTGTGATTGAATACACCATCAAAAATAACCTTGATCTGTTTCTGGTGACATTCTGCTACGAAATTTTTCAGATCGTCATTGTCTCCAAGACGGCTGTCGAGCTTTCTGTAGTCCGTGGTCTCATATCCATGTCCTACGGATTCAAATAATGGACCGATATAGATGGCATTGCAGCCAATCTTTTTGATGTGGTCGATCCAAGGCAAAAGTGTGTTTAGACGATGCACAGGTTCCCCGTAAGAATTCTCCTTTGGAGCTCCAGTAAGTCCTAAAGGATAAATGTGATAAAATACTGCCTCATCGTACCAAGCCATGTTGTTTCCCCCTTTAAAATAGTTAAGTTACGCCTTAATCGTGCTATTTGCGCGTTTTATTGACAAAAAATACGAAAAAATGTATAAAATTGTCACACTATTAGTATAACATAAAAATAAAACATATGCAATAATTTCAACAATTCCCCAAATTACATCTATTTAAAAGGGATTGCGGCAGAGCAAGCTTTTGTGATAGACTGAAAACAGGGGAAAGGGGAAAATTCGTAATAAGGAGTATTTAAAATTGGAAATTATGTACATCGTCCCCATGTTGATTGTGCTGCTGCTTTTAATGGTGGCATTTTTTTCGGAAACAAAAAGATTCAGAAGGGAAGAATATATCGCAAGTCATGACAGCCTGACAGGATTGTATAACCGGGAGAGCTTCTTTAAGAAAGCGGAGGAAATCATACGCAAAAACCCCCATCGAGAACGATATATGGTCTGCACGAATATCAAAAATTTTAAGCTCACCAATGACCTTTTTGGCAAGGAAATGGGTGACAGAGTGTTGGCGGATCAGGCAAAGCTTCTTGCCCTTGCCAGGTATGATGAATGCATCCATGGCCGTATCGGCGGTGATAAGTTTGCCATGCTGATTCCGAAGGAAAACTTTAATCCTGAACTAGCTGCGAAAAATACATCAAAGCTGCAATACTTGATTAATAACGCAAATTATAAGCTGCATATCTGCATCGGCGTATATGAGGTGACGGATATCAAGGAAAGCGCACAGGTCATGTGTGATAAGGCAAATATGGCAATTGAATCCCTGCAGGGTGATTACGGCAGGCTGATTGCTTATTATGATGAAAAGATGTTAGAACGGCTGGTGCATGAGAAAAATATACTGAGTGAGTTTGATCATGCGCTTGAGGACAATCAGTTTCGGATGTATCTGCAGCCACAGATTTCAAATACAGGAACGCTTACAGGTGCCGAAGCAATCGTCAGATGGCATCATCCGATAAGAGGGATTCTGATGCCGGGTGATTTTATTGATATTATAGAAAAAAGAGGCTATATCCTGAAGCTGGATGAGCAGATGTGGGAGCAGGCGGCAGCCAAGCTCGGAGAATGGAAGAAGCGAGGTATTGATACGATCAGCATTTCCGTAAATGTATCGACGAAGGATTTTTACTATACAGATTTGTATCAGGCGTTTACAGGACTTGTTGAAAAGTATGATATCAATCCCGGACTGCTCAATATCGAAATAACAGAAACGGTATTCATGAGTGATATGCAATCACACATGGAAGTGATCAATAAGCTTAGGGCATATGGCTTTCATATCGAAATTGATGATTTTGGAAGCGGATATTCATCACTGAATATGCTAAAGGATATCACGGCGGATATCTTGAAAATTGACATGGCATTTTTGGAAGAGACGGATACACCTGTCAGAAACCGCATCATTATTAAGGCTGTCATTGCCATGGCTAAGGAACTTGGCATGAATGTCATCACAGAGGGCGTCAGAAGTAAGGAACATGTCGATTTTCTCACAGAGATGGGATGCGACATTTTCCAGGGCTTTTATTTTGATATGCCAATTTCCGTCAGTGCGTTTGAGGAAAAATACAAACTAAAATAGGAGCATAATATGGACCTGTTTGAATATATGAGAAATACGGTGAAGGAAAAAGAGTCACCTCTGGCGGCCAGACTTCGGCCGACAACGCTTGACGAAGTGGTGGGACAGTCCCATATTATCGGCAAGGACAAGCTCTTATACAGGGCAATTAAGGCAGACAAGATCAGCTCCATCATTTTCTATGGTCCGCCCGGGACAGGAAAGACGACGCTTGCGAAGGTCATCGCAAATACGACGAGTGCCGAGTTTACACAGATCAATGCGACCGTTGCGGGCAAAAAGGATATGGAGGAGGTCATTAGTAAGGCGAAGGACACGCTTGCCATGTATGCGAAGCGCACCATTTTGTTTATTGATGAGATTCATCGTTTCAATAAGAGCCAGCAGGATTATCTGTTGCCGTTTGTGGAGGACGGAACGATCATACTGATCGGTGCGACTACGGAAAATCCATATTTTGAAGTCAATGGAGCGTTACTGTCACGCTCCATCGTATTTGAATTAAAGCCGCTTGAAAAGGACGAGATCAAGGAATTGATCAAAAGGGCAGTATACGACACGGAGAAGGGTATGGGAAGCTTTGACGCAGACATCGATGAGGATGCGCTGGAGTTTCTGGCGGATCTGTCGGGTGGTGATGCCAGACATGCCCTGAATGCGATAGAGCTTGGCGTCATGACGACAGACAGAAGTGAGGATGGGAAAATACATATCACCATCGAGGTCGCGCAGGAGTGTATTCAGAAAAGGCGCGTTCTGTATGACAAAAACGGTGACAATCATTATGACACCATATCAGCATTTATCAAGAGCATGCGCGGTTCTGACCCGGATGCAGCAGTGTATTATCTGGCGAAGATGCTTTATGCGGGTGAGGAGGTTGCCTTTATCGCAAGACGTATCATGATCTGTGCCGCAGAAGATGTAGGAAATGCAGATCCGATGGCGCTTAATGTTGCAGTGAGTGCCGCGATGGCAGTAGAGCGGATCGGTATGCCGGAAGCGCAGATCATTCTTTCGCAGGCGGCTTCCTATGTGGCATGTGCGCCGAAGAGTAATGCGGCGTGCAACGCAATCTTTGCTGCAAATGAGGAGATTCGAAGAAGCGGAAATCTGCCGATACCGACACATCTGCAGGATGCACATTATAAAGGAGCAGGCAAATTGGGACATGGAACAGGATACAAATACGCACACGACTATCCAAATCATTATGTAGAGCAGCAGTATTTGCCATATGAGCTGACAGGAAAGAAGTTCTACGAACCTTCGTGGAATGGCTATGAAGCCAAGATACGGGAGCATATGAAGCGGATTAAGGAAGAGGCAAAAAATAACGGAAAAGATCAAAATGGAGGAGCTTAGAACAGCTCCTCCATTAAATATTTATAGATCTTTTCGTTTTTGTTGTACCAGCTCTCACAGACTGCTTCAGCCATATCCTTCGTGGGAACGGACAGCTTGATATTGACCAGTTCGACATCCTTTTCCCTGGCAATCAGCTCCGCTTCATACTCACCGGAGGTAGCTTTGTAGCAGTTCGCCATGATGGATGCCTCATTCTTCAGCTCGAGATGGTTTTCGGCAAGAAAGGCGTCGATATCGTTTATGATCGCTTCACCGATGCGGTTGCCAAAATAAGCCAGTGTATTTTGTCCCTCAGGTGTGATCGAAAAATAAGTACGGTTCATGAGTGTATCCGCTTTGATCAATTCTGAGTCCTGTAAATCAGAGATGACCTGCTGCAGTGTTATGAAATTGGTATATTCCTTTTCAAGGATAAAGCCGCTGATCTGGGAATAGGTAAGTTTGAACTGCACCTTATCTAGCATGTATAAAACGATTAACTTATATAGTGTTAATGGATCCTGTGACATTTTGTACCACACCTTTCATAAAATAGTTTTTGGAGCGTATACCGCAGACTGCCATGTACCACGCCGCTTCATCTCCTGATGGAGGGCATTGAGCACACGTCGCTTGTCCAGACTCCATAGAGGGGCTATGAGCAGATCTCTTGGACCGTCACCGGTTACGCGGTGTATGACCATGTCAGGAGGAAGCACCTCAAGGCATGAGATCACGATATCAATATATTCCATAAAATCAAGAATTTCAAAGCTTTTCTTTTCGTAGATCTGGGCAAGATCAGTGTTTTTTAGAACATGTAACAGCTGTAATTTTATGCCGCTGATATGCTTTTGGGCCAGATAAACACACGTCTCAAGCATCATTTCCTTAGTTTCGCCGGGCAAACCTAAAATAACATGCGCTATTACAGGGATGGAGATAGCATGGAGCTGTGTCAGGGCTGTTTCAAAGACTGGTAGCGGGTAGCCGCGGCGAATCAGCTGCGCGGTCTGTTCATGAACCGTCTGTAGTCCAAGCTCTATCCATAGGAACTTGTCATCATATTCTCTGTTCAGCCGATCGAGAAGTGAGAGAACATCCCTGCCGAGGCAATCTGGTCTGGTCGCAATCGAGATACCCACTACAGTGGGTTCGTCAAGTGCTTCACGGTAGATCTGTTCCAGTTTCGCGACAGGCGCATAAGTATTGGTGTATGATTGAAAATAAGCGATGAATTTCGTGCCGATTTTTTTACTGTGGAAATATTGCTTTCCCTGCTCAAGCTGCATGGCGATCGTGGTACCCTTTGCGGCGAAGTCGCCACTTCCACCTTCACTGCAAAAAATACAGCCCCGAATGCCGCATGTCCCGTCGCGGTTTGGGCAGGTCATGCCGGCATCAAGGGCGATTTTATATACCTTTTCACCGTATTTTTTCTTCAGCTCATAGTCGAGGGAATGATAAGGCTTATCGTTCCAGCGCATATTATCTTACGATGTGGGATTTTACAGCCTCAGCAACAACCTCTGCGACCTTTGGATTAAATGCCTCAGGCATGATGTTATCATCGCTTAATTCATCATCTGGTACGAGACCTGCGATGGCTTCGGCAGCAGCGAGTTTCATTTCTTCTGTGATCTGCGTAGCTCGTCCCTCCAGAGCACCCTTAAAGATTCCTGGGAAAGCTACGACGTTATTTACCTGATTTGGGAAATCACTACGGCCTGTACCTACAACGCGGGCACCGGCAGCCTTTGCTACATCAGGCATGATTTCAGGTGTCGGATTTGCCATGGCAAAGAGAATGGAATCTGTAGCCATTGACTGAACCATTTCAGGTGTTACGATATTTGGAGCAGATACACCGACAAAGATGTCAGCGCCCTTTAATGCATCTGCAAGGGAACCGGTCTCGTTGTTTGGATTGGTGATCTTTGCCATCTTTTCCTGCATCCAGTTCAGTCCCTCGGTGGAAGTTGATACGATACCTACCTTGTCGCACATGATTACATTTTTAAAACCATATGTCAGCAGAAGCTTTGTGATTGCAACGCCGGCACTTCCTGCACCGTTTACAACAACCTTACAGTTCTCTTTCTGTTTGCCGACTACCTTCAGGGCATTGATGATGCCTGCAAGTACGACGATGGCTGTGCCGTGCTGGTCATCATGGAAAACAGGGATATTAAGAGTTGCCTTTAAACGCTCCTCAATCTCAAAGCAGCGCGGTGCGCTGATGTCCTCAAGATTGATTCCGCCGTAGCCTGGTGCAAGCCATGTGACAGCCTTGATGATTTCCTCTGTATCCTGCGTGTCAAGGCAGATGGGAACTGCGTTTACGCCACCGAACTCCTTGAAAAGAACTGCCTTTCCTTCCATGACGGGCATGGCTGCGTAAGGTCCGATATTTCCCAGTCCAAGTACGGCGCTTCCGTCAGATACGACTGCTACGGTATTTGCTTTCATGGTATATTGATAAGCGGCTTCGGGATCTTCGGCAATCACCTTACAAGGCTCTGCCACGCCAGGGGTATATGCCAGCGAAAGGGCTTCCCTTGATTTGACGGGTGTTTTTGATACGGTCTCAATCTTGCCGTTCCATTCTTTATGAAGCTGTAATGCTTTTTCCTGAATTGTCATAAGTAAAATCTCCTTTTTTAAATCGTTCTTATTATAATGTATAATAAATCTTTGCAATTCGCAATAAATACTTCTTCCTATTTTGGAAAAAGTGCGTTATAATAGCTTCGTAGTGAAAAATCTTGTCACTATTCTGGGTAAAATCATATTTCAAATATTTTCCACTATTTTTTTATATAAAATTTCAGAAAGGTAAAGATTGGTAGGTTTATGAGAGAAAAATACGAATCATTGGGACTTTCCGAGCTTCGGGAGATTGCAAAGAGCCGCGGTATGAAGCGCATAAGCGGCCTGAAAAAGGCAGAGCTTATAGAGCTGATGATTGAGGAGGATGAGAAAGACAAGGCGGCAGGAAAGGATGTAGAGCCGAAACCTGTTCTACGTGGCATGAAGGAACCATCCTATCCAACGGCTGTATCGGGCAGCTCCAGTGACAGAAACAGACGTAATGAGCGCAGAGAACGTCCTGCAAGCGAGGGAAATGAGAAACAGCCGGAGGAAAAGTTTCCGACAGAACTTGACAGTGGTCTTACGGCGAAAGGAATCCTTGAGGTCATGCCGGACGGTTTTGGATTTATCAGAAGTGAGAACTTCCTTCCGGGGGACAGTGATGTCTATGTGGCACCAAGCCAGATCAGACGTTTCGGACTGCGCACAGGAGATATCATAGAGGGAAATACGCGCATTAAGACAATGAATGAGAAATTCAGCGCTCTTTTATATCTCAAAAAGATAAACGGATATGCGCCTGAAATCGCGGCGAGAAGACGAAGCTTTGAGGACATGACGCCGATTTTCCCCAATGAGCGTATCAGGCTCGAAACACCGGGGGCAGGTGTTGCCATGCGTGTCATGGATCTGATGAGCCCTGTTGGAAAAGGGCAGCGTGGTATGATCGTGTCACCGCCCAAGGCAGGAAAGACGACACTGCTAAAGGAAGTGGCAAAGTCAATTCTCAAAAATGCTCCAGACATGCATATGATCATCCTTTTGATCGATGAGCGTCCGGAGGAGGTTACGGATATCAAAGAGGCGATCGAGGGGCCAAATGTAGAAGTGATCTACTCGACTTTTGATGAACTTCCGGAGCATCACAAGCGTGTGGCAGAGATGGTCATTGAGCGCGCAAAGCGTCTTGTCGAGCACAGGAAGGATGTCTGCATCCTGCTTGACAGCATTACCAGACTGACGCGTGCCTATAACCTGACAGTTCCACCCAGTGGACGTACGCTGTCAGGTGGTCTGGACCCTGCGGCACTGCACATGCCGAAACGCTTTTTCGGTGCGGCCAGAAACATGCGTGAGGGCGGAAGTCTTACGATCCTTGCGACAGCCCTTGTGGATACCGGATCAAAGATGGATGACGTGGTATACGAGGAGTTTAAGGGAACAGGCAACATGGAGATGGTGCTTGACAGAAAACTTTCCGAGAAGCGTATCTTCCCAGCCATAGACATTCCAAAATCAGGCACCAGACGCGAAGATCTACTGCTGACACCGGATGAGCTTGAAGCGATCAACATTATGCGAAAGGCACTGAACGGTTTGAAAGCTGACGAAGCGGTGGATAAGATTCTGGATCTTTTTTCACGTACCAGGAACAATGCTGAATTTGTGGAAACTGTCCGAAAAATGAAGTTCCTTTAAAAAATACTTGCACTTGCTCCAAAGCTGTGATATACTAAGAAAGCTGTTTATGGAAACATAAGTTAAATTCTATTGTGACTATGAAATTGTTGAATAGTTACATTTCAAAAATGATTTAATCATAGAGAGGTGAAAGTAATGAGAGAAGGAATCCATCCAAATTATTATCAGGCAACAGTTACATGTAACTGCGGTAACACATTTGTAACAGGTTCTACAAAGCCTGAAATCCACGTGGAAGTTTGTTCAAAATGCCATTCGTTCTACACAGGACAGCAGAAGGCTGCATCAGCTCGTGGACGTATTGATAAGTTCAATAAGAAGTACGGCGTAGAAAGCAAATAGGAAACGTAAAAAGGTTGAGGTAAATGATATCTCAACCTTTACTTTTATCCAGATATATAGGAGATCGTGATGACGAAGAAAAAGCAGACACATTATTCCGGAATCGGCGGACAGGCTGTTTTAGAAGGCGTAATGATGAAGAACAAAGAGAAGTATGCCGTAGCAGTCAGAAAGCCTGATGGAGAGATTGATATACAGGTTGAAGAATACAAGGGAGTCTGCTCTGACAAGAGCTATACAAAGCTTCCCTTTATCAGAGGCGTATTTGCCTTTATTGATTCTCTGGTGCTTGGCATGAAAGTGACCATGCACTCCGCATCCTTTTACGAGGACGAGGAAGAGGAAAAGACCAAACCAAAGACGGAAGAGACACTTGAAAAGAAGTTAAACAGCAAGTCGGATGATATCATGATGGGACTGACGGTGGCACTTTCCGTGATCATAGCAGTGGCATTGTTCATGCTGTTGCCATTTTTGATATCGGATTTCCTTGGCAGGTACATACGGAATGAAAGTATTGTTGCCCTTATTGAGGGACTACTGCGAATCCTGATTTTTGTAGGATATATCGTGGCAATATCGCTGATGAAGGATATCAGGCGGCTGTATATGTATCATGGTGCAGAGCATAAGTGCATTAACTGTATCGAAAAGGGCAGGCCGCTTACGGTAAATGACGTCATGAGAAGCTCCAGACAGCATAAACGCTGTGGAACCAGTTTTTTGCTGTTTGTCGTGCTGGTGAGCGTGATCGTATTCTTTTTCATAAGGGTCGACAATCTGGCGCTGAAGCTGATCTTAAGACTTTTACTGGTACCCGTTATCGCAGGTATTTCGTATGAAATTATCAGGCTTGCAGGTCAGAGCGACAACATTATCGTCAAAATCATATCAACGCCGGGATTGTGGCTGCAGAAGCTGACCACGAGGGAGCCGGATGAGGAGATGGTAAAGGTTGCCATTGCATCCGTTGAAGCGGTTTTTGACTGGAAGGCATACCTCAAAGAAACCTTTGGATATGATGTTGATGAATCATGGATGAAATAGGCATCGGAGGGGCATATGACATACAGGGAGCTATATGAGTACGGACAGCTCAGACTTGTGGAAAATGAGATTGCAGAGGCTGCGCTTGATGCAAGACTTCTGCTGGAATATATCTGCCATACGGACAGAAATGAACTGATTGTTCATGGGGACAGGGAGTGCAGTGATCTTGAGGAGCAGTTCTACCGCATGACGATAGACAGGAGAGCATCGCATATTCCCTTACAGCACATCACAGGTGTTCAGGAGTTCATGGGACTTACGTTTAAGGTAAATGAGCACACCCTGATACCAAGGCAGGATACGGAGATTCTTGTCGAGGAGGCAATGCGTCATTTGAGTGATGGCATGCGAATCCTTGACATGTGTACCGGTTCGGGCTGCATTCTGCTGAGCCTGTTAAAATACAGTAATGAGTGCGAGGGAATCGGCATTGATATCTCCGATAAGGCGCTTGCTGTTGCAAGGGAGAATGCAAAGCGTTTGGAACTTGACGCAGTTTTTCTTGAAGGGGATTTATTTGCTCCGCTTGCAGACTTTGTATCAGAGAAGACGACAGACAGGCTGTTTGATCTGGTGGTATCCAATCCACCATATATTGAGACTGCAGTGATCGAGACGCTGATGCCGGAGGTGCGTGAACATGAGCCTGTGCTTGCACTCGATGGTATGGAGGATGGACTGCATTTTTACAGAAGGATTGTTTCAGAAGCACCGGAGCATATGAGAAAAGGCGCGTATCTGTTTTTTGAGATTGGCTGCGAACAGGGCGAGGCGGTAAAGACGCTAATGCAGGAAGGCGGCTTTGAGCAGGTAGAGATTCTTAAGGATTATGCTGGACTTGACAGAGTGGTTTATGGTATAAAGGCTTTTTAGATTTGTTATTTTTTAGAGAAAGGCAGGATAACTGATATGTTTGATAAATTAGAGGATTTGCTTCATCGTTTTGAAGAGATATTGAACGAGCTGAATGAGCCGACGGTAACGGAGGATCAAAAGCGTTTTCGCGCTCTTATGAAGGAACAGAGCGACCTGACACCACTTGTAGAGGCATATAAGGAATACAAAAAATGCAATGAGACAGTAGAAGATTCGCTGGCACTTCTCGACTCTGAGAATGATGAGGAGATGCGTGAGATGCTGAAGGAGGAGCTAAACGATGCGAAGAAGCGCATTGAGGAGCTGGAGACACAGATGAAGATTCTGCTTCTTCCAAAGGATCCCAATGATGACAAGAACGTTATCGTGGAAATCCGTGCAGGTGCAGGTGGTGACGAGGCAGCACTTTTTGCGGCAGAAATCTATCGTATGTATGTGCATTACGCAGAGGGCAGACGCTGGAAGGTAGAGCTGGTAGAGTGCGAGGAAATCGGCATCGGCGGTATGAAGAGCGTGACCTTCATGATCACAGGACAGGGTGCTTACTCTGTCATGAAGTATGAGTCTGGTGTACACCGTGTACAGCGTGTGCCTGAGACAGAGTCCGGCGGACGTATCCACACATCTACCATCAGCGTGGCTGTCATGCCGGAGGTTGATGACGATATTGATATCGTGATCGAGGATAAGGATATCCGAATAGACGTGATGAGGGCATCTGGAAACGGCGGCCAATGTGTTAACACTACAGACTCCGCAGTGCGTCTGACACATTATCCTACCGGTATCGTGGTATACAGCCAGACCGAGAAGTCACAGCTACAGAACAAGGCAAAGGCATTTGCACTTCTGAAAGCGAAGCTGTATGACATCGAGCAGCAGCAGCGTCATGATGCAGAGGCAGAGATGCGTAGAAGCCAGATCGGTACCGGCGACCGTTCTGAAAAGATTCGTACCTACAACTTCCCACAGGGACGTGTGACAGACCACCGCATCAACCTGACCATCTATAAGCTCGATAAGGTCATGAATGGTGATATCCAGGAAATTATAGACGCATGCATCGCGGCCGACCAAGCCGCCAAGCTCGCTAAGATGAATGAGAACTAAAGAAAATACGAAAAAGACGGGTTTTGACGTTTGTCTCTGCCCGTCTTTTTTGTGCCTTTGCTTGAATGCATTGGGCAACAGTTCTGCCTCTGGGTATTGGCAAGCGGACGAAAACGGCTGATTACATTCCTCGGACTGCCGTAGATTCCGAATGGGAATTTCCTAATATGCTGCCCAAAGCTTTCTAGGAAGTACGAAGCCGGCTCGAGTCGGCTTCCATGCCTCCGTCTCGCCTAAATTTGCATCCATGCAAATTTACTTCTGTGTATTGCAGCACCATATAAGGAAATATCACCATTCTCCACCGGGCAGTCTACGGAATGTGATTAGCCGTTTTCTGTGTATTGTAGTTTTCAATACATAGGATAGTTTATCCTTCAACTGCCTTTCAATGGTAAGGCAGACTATTACGTAAAGTTTGCTAAAGCATTCTTTTTGCGCTTACAATATGACTTAAAAAAGAATCAGTGTAAGTTTTGGTCGCTAATTATTGTGGGGTAGTGCATGGAGGTATTTGTTTCGTGCTTGCTTTGGAAGAGGCACTTGTTTCGAGCCTGTTTTATGGTATAGAGGTCATTGTTCCGTGTCCGCGATCAGGCTCGCGAAGATGAATGAGAATTAAATATGTTTCCAATCAGTACCTGTTTTCCTTCAAATGCAAATCCGTAGCTGTGAATGCGTTCTTTTGCGATACCGCGTGCCATCAGTTCTGTTGCGTACTGCTTTTCCTCAATCTGACGTAGCGCAGCGGCTACGGTGTCCTCAAGGCTGTTTTCCTTTTTGGAATTGAAGACCTTAAATTCCAGAATGTAGGCATCCTGTTTCTCCGGTTTCCTTGGCTCGATTACCACATCATATCTGCCAAAGCCACTTTCCCTGTTCGAGGTGATGACATATCTGTTCTGAAGATCCACAAGCAGTCCGAGCACGAATCCATGATAGAAGCGTTCGGGTTTATTGCCGGAAGGGCTTTTTCCAGTGTCAAAATAGCTGAATATATTCTGCGTCACACAATTCATATATTCATTCATGGCATCAATGTCATCCTGTAGCATCGCACTGATAAAGCCATTGTAATCTTCTGAAACTGTGGAAAACCAGTCGTGAATCATATTTTGGAACATCATTCTGACTTCCAGATTGGTAAGAGCAAGCTGGTATCTCGGCTGTGTTCCTTCCGGTATATTCCCGTATCGCTCAAAGGAAAGTACCTTTAAATAACCGCTGGCTAACAGCAGGCTCCACACTGCCTGCTCGTTTCCGTCAAGACGGTTATATACAATCTGTTCGTCAATGACTGACACAATACTTTCTCCACAAAGCAGCTCTTCGAACTTTTCCTTGACCTTACCGTTTCCTTCCCTCAACAGTTTTCCCACAAGGCTGTTGGAACTGGTATTTGCCCAATAGATATCGATTTGCTTCTTGTCCAAAAAGTTCAGAATCGACCAAGGATTGTAGATATCTGTATGATTTCCGAAAGCAAAACCATCATACCAGCGTTTCACCTGAGCCTTTTCAGTAGAAAGTCCAAATTCATCCAGAGCAGCAAACACCTCATCCTCGGTAAAACCAAACGCTGTCGCATATTTATTAGAGGTCGTTGTGACAACTTCCGGATTGTTCAGATCTGAAAATATGGATTCTTTCGACACTCTTGTGATGCCTGTCATGATCGCTCGTTCCAGCCATGGATTTGTCTTGAAGGTGGAGTTGAAGAGACTTCTGGTAAATGCCACCAGTTCATCCCAGAATCCATTTACCCATGCTTCCTGCATCGGTGTATCATATTCATCCAGCAAAATGATGACCTTTTTGCCATAGTAGCGGCACAGATAATCAGATAACTGGTACAATGATGAGGTTGCATTCGTATTGCTGATTTCCTCATCCAGAATTCTATCAAAGTACTTTCGGTCTGAATCTGTCAATACATCACTTTGCTTTAAAAATGAATACTTTATATAAAGGTTTCTTATGATCTCACAGATTTTTTCTCGGGTGTCTGCATAATTAATTTCTTTTACTCTGGCAAAGGACAGACTGATGACAGGATACGTTCCCTGTAACTGTCTGTATTTTTCATTCTTCCAGATGGAAAGTCCTTCGAACAACTCTCCCCGGTCTGCATAATCGACAGAAAAGAACTGCTCGATCATACTCATGTTAAGCGTCTTTCCGAAGCGGCGCGGACGGGTGATGAGTGTTACATCATCTGCATTTTCCCACCATTCCCTGATAAAATCTGTCTTATCCACATAAAAAACATTTCTTGTTCTCACTGACTCAAAGCTTTGCAATCCGATTGCCACTGTTCTTGCCATATCATGCATACCTCCCGCTCAAAAATCCTTTTTCCTAAGTATAGCGGATTTGGGGACAAATTACAATCAACGCATTATTGAAAAAACTGTCTGTTATATTTATTGGTAGATTGCTATTTCCCTCTTTGCTTCATATATTCTTCAGCGACATTTAAAACATATTTCTGGCAGGCGTCTCCTGCTTCGGGAGCGAAAAATTCATTATGAATCGCTGCATTTGAGAGAATTCTGATGGCGATAAAAGGAATTCCATAGTTGGTGCAGATCTGTGCAACTGCATTTGACTCCATTTCCTCGCAGGAAGAACCCGTTAATTCATGCAGATAAACATACGGTCGATCTGGGTATTCCACTCGTCACCTGTAGAAATGACGCCTTCTACAACCTTTCCGTCTTTATAGGTTCCTGAAACGCAGTAAAAAGAGTGACCATCCCTTACCGCGCCCTGAGCTGCCAGAAGGCTACTGCGCTTGCAGCGGCGACATTCAGGGAGTCTACACCGCCTGACATGGGGATACGCACTGTGTAATCGCACTTGGCAATTGTGTCATTTGCCAGTCCGTCACCTTCGGTGCCAAGCACAATTGCAAGCTTTTCTTCGCTCATGAGGCGGGCATCATCGATTGTGATGGAATTGTCATTCAGAGCCATTGCGGCAGTTTTAAAGCCAAGCTCCTGCAAAAGCTGCATGCCCTGTTCAGGCCACTGACAGTCTTCCTGTCCGATGTATGTCCATGGGATCTGGAACACAGTCCCCATGCTGACTCTGATGGCGCGGCGGTAGAGTGGATTGCTGGATGCAGGAGTGAGCAGTACAGCGTCTATTCCCAAGGCGGCAGCAGAGCGGAAAATGGCACCGACATTCGTGGGATTCACGATATTTTCCAGGATGGCGATGCGATGCGCATTGGAACAGATTTCGATCACCCTTGGAAGGGATGGGCGGTACATGGCACAGAGCATGCCGCGTGTGAGCTGGAACCCGGTCAGCTTTGTGAGCACTTCAAAAGCGGCTGTATAGACAGGGATATCTCCACAGCGGGCAATGACCTCATGCGCCTGCCCTTCGATATGCTTTTTTTCTACTAAGATTGAGATTGGAACGCATCCGGCATCAAGAGCACGTTCAATGACCTTCGGACTTTCAGCAATGAAAATTCCTTTCTGTGGCTCGGCGCGGTTCAAAAGTTGATTTTCTGTAAGACGGGCATACACGTCAAGTTCAGGTGCCTCAAAGTCAGTGATTTCAATAATATTTGCCATGGTAAGTCCTCCGGTATCTCAAAATTCATGTATAATATTATAGTGATTTTGAATACCAGTGTCAAACTGTCAAAAATGTGGTAAAATAATTTTTATATCAAAACGATAACGAAGGAGGAACATAAAATGAACGAGAACAGAGTCAAAAGAAATGACCTGCTGGCACAGAAGATCATCAAAGGTCTGGAGTCCAGAAATATGAAGGGCTACTATGCAAAGTCAAAGGAAGAGGCACTGAAGCTGGCGCTGGAGCTGATTCCGAAGGGAAGTAAGGTCGCCAGGGGCGGTTCAATGTCTGTCAATGAGATCGGGCTGGCAGATGCACTGATCAATGGAGATTATGATTATTGCAATCGCGATCTGGCTACAGACAAGAGGGCTGCCGAGCTGTTTGCATATGACAGTGATTTCTTTATTGGAAGCAGCAATGCCATCACAGAGGACGGTGTGCTTGTTAATATTGATGGTAATTCAAACCGCATATCGGCATATGCCTATGGACCAAGACATGTGCTTTTGATCGTCGGAATGAATAAGGTCGCACCCGATGTGGACGCTGCGATGAAGCGTGCCAGAAATGAAGCTGCAACAATTAACGCACAACGTTTTGGCTTAGATACACCATGTAGCAAGACCGGCTCCTGCATGAACTGCAAGTCGCCGGATACCATCTGTTGTCAGTTCCTGATCACAAGGTTTTCAAGACATAAGGACAGAATCCATGTGATCCTTGTAAATGACACATTGGGATTTTAAATAAAATAAACCAAAAAAATGATTGACATAGCGTCTCATTTGTCATACAATAAAACACATCAAAATAATAGTTCGTTTACGATGGCGTATAGAAAGAAGTTTCTATACGCCTTTTTGTCGTAATGAATGGTTTAAAGGAGGAGAATGCTATGAAGAAAAAGGTAATGAGCGCATTATTGGCAACAACTCTTGTTGCAGGACTGACTGCATGTGGTGGTGCAAAGAGTACGGATACGGCAGCAAGTCAGCCGGAGGCCGTAGATACTCCTGTCGCAGCGGAGACAACGGATGCAGAGTCGACAGAAGCAGCACCTTCCGGAGAGACAGCAGGAACAATTACTCTCGGTGTCATTGGACCGATGACAGGAAGCCTTGCCGTATATGGTACACACATTGAAAATGGCGTGGAGCTTGCAGTGGAGCAGATCAATGCTGCAGGCGGTGTCAATGTTGGTGGACAGATGTATGAGATCGCACTGAATTCAAAAGATGACCAGGGTGACTCGACAGAATGTCTGAATGCAATGAATGCACTGATTTCTGATGGTGTTTCTCTGGTGGTTGGTTCCGCTACATCAGGATGTACATCAGCGATTACATCTGTGGCAAATTCGGAGGGCGTCGTACTGATTACTCCGTCCGGCACATCAGATTCCCTGACAACACAGATGGACTATGTATTCCGTACCTGTTTTAAAGATTCCTTCCAGGGTGAGCTGGCTGCAAAATATGCTGCTGATAATGGATACACCAAGGTAGGTATCGTATATTGTTCAGCAGATACCTATTCCGCTGGTTTAAGAGACGCATTTACAGCTTCCTGTGGTGAGCTTGGTGTTGAGATCGTAGCAGAGGAATCTGTGGCGACCATGACAGAGGTCGATTATACGAACCAGTTCAACAAGATGGCATCTGCCGGTGCACAGCTTGTATTTACTCCGTTCTACTATGATGTCATGGGACCATACTTAGTTCCACAGGCTCGTCAGGCAGGCTTTGATGGTATTCTTCTTGGATGTGACGGTGTTGATAACACAGAGACGACAATTCCTGATGGCGCCGACTTAACAGTATATAACGACTTTATGTTTGTAAACCACTATGCAACAGAGCTGGCTACAAGTGAGGTATCTTCTTACTTCGTAGAGACATATACTGAAAAGTATGGTGAAGCTCCAAATAACTTCGATGCGTTAGGTTATGACTCTGTTTTGGTATATAAGGCAGCAATTGAGAAATGTGGTTCTTTTGAGGCAGCAGATGTGCAGGCTGCACTTGCTGATACAAGCGTCGTTTACGAAGTAGCAAGTGGTACCTTCTCATTTGATGAGACAGGTACACCGATCAAGAGTGGTGTATTGATGGGATACAGCTATGATGAGGCATCGAATAGTGTCGTAAAGACAGCAGTTCAGACTCTGGCTGTAGAGTAATATCACAAAATATCGTAACTATGAGCTTGCTTCATAGTTACGATAAATCACCTATAAATGATAAGAGGTAGATGATATGAGTACGTTTATTCAATTTATCATAACAGGCCTGAGGCTTGGAAGCGTGTATGCGCTGATTGCTTTAGGATATACGATGGTATATGGAATTATCAAACTGATTAATTTCGCACATGGAGATTTCATCATGGTGGGTGGCTATACCTTGTATTTTGTCATTCCCATTATGATGGCACTCGGATTGCCAGGCTGGACGGCAGTCATTTTTGCCATCGTTGTCTGTGCATGCGTTGGTATGCTGGTAGAGCTTCTGGCGTATAGACCAGTCAGAAAAAGAGGAACCAACCTGACAGCTCTGATTACTGCGATTGCGATGAGCTTTGTGCTGGAAAATCTGGCGCAGGCAATCCCTGCAATCGGACCGGATCCCAGAATTCCATATATCCTGTTTTCAAAAACATTTTCCATCGGAGGCGTTTCCATCAGTGAGGCGACCATCATTACGGTAGTGGTTTCTGCCATGATCATGATCGTGCTGTATCTGTTCACACAAAAGACAAGAATCGGAAGAGCTATGCGCTGTGTGGCAGAGGATAAGGAAGCTGCGATCGTGATGGGCATCAATGTGAACCGCATCATTATCACTACCTTTGCAATCGGTGCTGGTCTTGCAGCCGTTGCGTCGCTGATGTACATATCACAGTACCCGAAGGTCATCACGACAATGGGAGCGACATTAGGTATCTATGCGTTCGTTGCAGCAGTGTTGGGCGGCATTGGTTCCCTGCCGGGAGCAGTGCTTGGCGGTCTGATCATCGGAATTGTCCAGTCAGGTGCCAATACTTATATCAGCTCCTCCATGTCAGATACCTTTGTCTATCTGATTTTGATTATTGTATTGTTGATTAAGCCCGCGGGCATACTTGGAAAGAATGTAGGTGAGAAAGTATGAAAACAAATAAGACAGCAATTCGTTACGCGATTAATACGATTGCATTGGTCATTCTCATGATTATTACATTCGTAATCGGCGGAGTAGATAATAATACGATCAAACTAAAGATTGTGCCTTCTGTATGGCAGTGCTGTTATCTGATCATTATGGCGGCATCGTTGAATCTGGTGCTTGGATTTTTAGGTCAGTTGTCACTGGGACACTGTGGCTTTATGGCCGTTGGAGCGTATACAGCGGCGCTGGTATCGCTTGCATTTCAGAGGGCAGGTGTCTATGATGAGAAAAAGGGTGCTGCATTTATGCTGGTGATGATCGTGAGTATTCTGGCAGCGGGTATTCTTTCCGCGGTGCTGGGACTGTTGGTCGGTATCCCGGCACTTCGTTTAAAAGGCGACTATCTTGCCATTATCACGCTTGGATTTGGCATGATCATCGTGAATCTGATCAATAATATTCCATTCTGCGGTCAGCAGGGACTTTCACAGGGAACGGCTTCGTCTGCTCTTTATGCGAATGGACTTGGTTTTTCGAATGATGAAAAGAAAGGATATATGTATGTAGCCGTTCTGGCCGTCATTTTGTGCATGGCTTTGATGTTCATGTTTGTCCGTTCCAAATTCGGGAGAATCATCTGCGCGATTCGTGACAATGAAATTGCAGCTTCAGCATCCGGCATTGATGTCAGCTATTATAAGGTTCTGACGTTTGTATTTTCAGCCTTTTTTGCAGGTATCGCAGGGGCATTATACTCCTGCTGTAATGCGGCACTTGCCACGACTTCCTTTGCATTTACGAACGGTTCGATTTTAAACTCCGTGTTCATCGTTGTCATGGTGGTCGTCGGAGGTATGGGTTCACTGACAGGTTCCATTGTAGCAGCGATTGGTATGTTTCTGTTAAATTATGCAATCAAGAATGGAACATGGGTTGCTGCACTTCCTGGATTTTTGCAGAATGTCTTTACGTATCCGATGCTGGTCTATTCGATCGCGCTGATTATAGTAATCATGTTCCGTCCTCATGGAATCCTTGGAACCAGCGAGTTTGCCCTTTGTGACATACCAAAGTGGCCCCGGATGGTGGCATCACATTTTCACAAATCAGATAAGGAGGCAGAGGGATGATGGAAGAACGAGTACCTGTATTAAGGACACAGCATCTTGGCATCGCATTTGGAGGCCTCCATGCAGTAGAAGATTTTAATATTGAGATTTATAAAGGCGAGCTGGTCGGACTGATTGGCCCCAATGGAGCAGGGAAAACAACTGTTTTTAATCTGCTGACAGGTGTTTACAAGCCGACGGAAGGAACGTTTTACCTGAATAATGAACTGCTGAACGGCAAAAAGACGCATCAGATCGTGGAGGCAGGGATTGCGCGTACTTTTCAGAATATTCGTCTGTTTGGAAATATGAAGGTCATTGATAACGTAAAAACTGCATTCAGCAAGGATATTAAATATGGCTTATGTTCTGCGCTGTTTCGCTCCAAGGCTTACTGGAAAACAGAGCGGGAAATTCATGAGCGTGCGATGGAGCTCTTAAAAATTTTTCATTTGGAAGAAAAGGCAGATTATCTGGCTTCGAGTCTTCCTTATGGAGAACAGAGAAAGCTTGAGATTGCCCGCGCACTGGCGACGGATATGAAGCTGCTGTTACTGGATGAGCCGGCAGCAGGCATGAATCCTACGGAGACAGCGGAGCTTTTGGAATGCATCAAGGTCATCAGAGAACAGTTCGGTATCGCGATTTTGCTGATTGAGCATGATATGAGTCTTGTCATGAATGTATGCGAGAAAATCCAGGTCATCAATTTCGGAAAGACGATTGCAGCAGGTCTGCCGGATGAAATCGTAAACAACCCCGAAGTCATTGAAGCATATTTGGGGCGATAGGAGGGATAAGGATGCTGAAAATCAATAATCTGCACGTATCGTATGGTGCAATCAAGGCTTTGAATGGAATATCCCTCGAAGTAAATGACGGAGAGCTGGTGTCATTGATCGGAGCAAACGGAGCAGGAAAAACAACGACGTTACATACCATTTATGGACTTTTAAAGGCAACGCAGGGAGAAATTCTTCTCGATGATGTCAACCTGCAGAAGGTGCCGAATTATAAGATCATCGACCTGGGAATGTCCCAGGTACTCGAAGGACGCCATGTATTTGCACAGATGACCGTTCTCGAAAATCTGTATATGGGTGCATATACGGTGAAAAATAAGGAACAGGTCGACAAAAACATCGACTGGGTGTATACCCACTTTCCAAGACTGAAAGAGCGCTCAAAGCAGCTTGCAGGCACGCTTTCGGGAGGAGAGCAGCAGATGCTTGCAATCGGCAGGGCAATGATGACGAACCCCAAAATCCTGTTGATGGATGAGCCGTCGATGGGCTT
>JAFOYD010000016.1 GCA_017391545.1 Lachnospiraceae bacterium | reverse complement strand
TCCACATATGCTTTGATCTGTTCCTTCGTCATTGGATACATCATGACATCTGTCTTTTCGCTAAAGGTCATTGTGTTTCTCGTGCCGTCTCTCAAAATGACAAGCGTAACTCCTGTATACACCTGATGTGTATCTCCCTGTAGCAGATCCAGCATTCTGACTGCATCATCCTGATCTGCCGGTTTGCCCATGATTTCTGCTCCGTGTGCAACAATCGTATCCGCGCCAATTATGACAGTCATGTCATTTATGGTTTGTTGTGCATATCTGTCAGCAACTTCGGACGCTTTTGCGTAGGAAAGCTCTTTTACGATCTCTGCTGGCAGCTCCTTTGTAATGATCTCATCCCCATGTGCCGACGAGATCTCGAAGCATAGTCCCATCTGTTCCAAAAGCTCCTTGCGCCTCGGCGAGCCCGATGCAAGTACAAATTTCGTCATTGTTCCGTTACATCCTTTCGTATATGATGTAGATTATTGTGTACCGATTGACTGATTATATTCCGGTCTGAATACACGTGCCTGCTGCTGCAAGTCTTCCTTCTTCACTGCAACTGCTGTATACTCCCTGCAAAATTCCTCCTGGGCATTGCATGGATCCTTTCCGGAACTGTCAACCTTTTCATAGCTTCCATCCGCTTTTAAAATCTGTGCTTTCTGGTTATCGTTTAACTGTACCTCAAGTACATGCCACACCTTTTCTTTCAGTTCAGCATTGAGAACAGGGAAAAGGATTTCCACTCTGCGCTCAAGATTTCTGGGCATCCAGTCTGCACTTGCCATATATAGCTCGGGTTCTCCTGCATTTTCAAAATAGAATATTCTCGCATGTTCAAGGAAATTTCCTACAATCGAACGAACCTCAATATTATCACCCGTTCCCTCTACGCCAGTTCTCAGACAACAGATACCTCTGACGATCAGTTGTATCTTTACGCCCGCTGCCGCTGCCGTATACAGTGCCTTAATAATGTCAGGATCACACAGCGAATTCATCTTTGCCACGATTCTGGCCGGACGTTTGTTTGCAGCATTTTTCTTTTCTCTGTTGATCAGATACAGGAATTTATCCTTCAGCCACAATGGTGCCAATGCCAGATGGTTCCATCCGAGAGGCTCCGAGTAGCCTGAAAGCATATTAAATACCGCTGTAGCGTCCTCACCGATTGCTTCATTGCAGGTAAGCAGCCCCAGATCGGTATACAGTTTTGCAGTCGCATCATTATAATTTCCTGTACCAAGATGTACGTATCGCCTGATGCCTTCCTCCTCACGCCTTACCACAAGTGTGATCTTGCAATGCGTCTTTAATCCTACAAGTCCATAGATAACGTGACAGCCTGCTTTCTCAAGCTTCTTTGCCCATACGATATTGTTTTCCTCGTCAAAACGTGCCTTTAGCTCTACAAGCACTGACACCTGCTTGCCATTTTCTGCTGCCTGTGCAAGCGCTGCGATAATTGGTGAATTACCACTGACGCGATAAAGTGTCTGCTTGATTGCAAGCACTTGCGGGTCACGTGCCGCCTGCTTAATGAAATCTACCACCGGAGCGAAGGTCTGGTATGGATGATGAAGCAGAATATCCTGCTTTCTGATGCGTTCAAAGATATCATCACCCGGCTCGATCTCCGGCACAGGCTGTGGCACATACGGCTTATTCTTGAGATGCTCAAAGCCTTCCAGTCCATACATTTTCATCAGGAAGGTAAGATCAAGCGGACCAGGAATATTGTAGATGTCCTTCTCTTCGATGAAAAGCTCCTTCTGAATAATATCCAGCAGACGCTTCTCAATGCCTGCCTCAACCTCCAGTCGGATTGCCTGGCCCCACTGTCGTTTTTTAAGCTGCTTCTCAATCTCCTTTAAGAGATCCTCTGCTTCCTCCTCTTCAAGAGAAAAGTCTGCATTTCTCATGATTCGAAATGGAAAAACACATTCAATATTGTAATTCAGGAACAGCTTATCCATATTTCTCTCAATGATCTGTTCCAGAAGAATAACACGTTTCGTGCCGTCCTGTGAATCCGGAAGCTGTACGATACGCGGAATCACACTCGGTACCTGTACCGTAGCAAACTCAATCTCCTTGCCCTGGACAGATTTTCTTGCAAATAAATGCTTTCTGCCCTTTTCCTCTTTTCTTGACACCAAAGCTCCAAGATTTAACGATTTGTTGCGAATGAGCGGAAATGGCCTTGAAGAATCAACTGCCATCGGTGTGAGCACCGGATATACATTATCCTGGAAAAACCGATCGACAAAGTCGCATTCTTTCTTCGTAAGATTCTCATGCTTTTCCACCACCGTAAGGCCATTCTGTGCCAACAGCGGAAGCAGTGCCTCATTATATGTAACATACTGGTCTTTTACAAGCTTATGGGTGGCCTTATTGATTTCTTCAAGTTGTTCCTCTGGTGACATACCTGCGATATCCTTTTTGGTATATCCTGCATTGACCATATCCTTTAAAGAAGCCACACGCACCATAAAAAATTCATCAAGATTAGAAGCCGTAATGCTCAAAAACTTAATGCGCTCAAATAAGGGAATCCCCTCATCCTTTGCCTCGCCTAACACACGATTATTAAAAGCGATCCAACTAAGCTCTCTGTTATAAAAATATTCTGATTTACTATACTTATCGCCCATGCCTTTTCTCCCATTTAATACCATCAAATATTATTCTTCTTCTGTCTGATGACCGGTTTGACATTAAATACCTCTTCAAAGAACGTGGAATGTTTCCTGAATAAGTCGATTTCCAATGTCATATCAGCATTTGTCTCGACTGTAAGTGTCATCTCATCACTGTTGATCTCTACCTTAAGCTTGTCACACTTTCCTCTGTGGCTTAGGTCAAGCCCTTCTGCAAGTCTGATGATTGCGGTCAGCTTTGCAATTTTAAGATAGGATTCCCTGTCAAGCGTCGTCACTCTGCCCAATGTCTCATAATATTCAAATTTTTTATCGGAGTATTTTACTGTGTTCGCCACAATTTCACGCTCCACATGGGAAAGTCCTATGATTTCCGTTGCCATGATAATATTGTAGGAATTTTCCCCCACGTTTGCAAAGCTTATGTATCTTCCACATTCACTGAGTATAGCCGCCAGCTGCAAAAGCAGTCTGTCGCGCTTTGATAAGCCATGCCTTTTTTTCATATTATCAAAGATCGTAAGTGCGATCATCTCGCGTTCGCGTGTACGATGTTCAATGCTGTGATAACGTCTGTTGATATCTCTGGCACAGTCAAGGATATCCTGTTCAAAGTTATGTGATGTCCCCTCCGAATCCGATGCAAGCAGCTTATTCTGCTCCGCATATTCATATGCCATACCATCGCACAGGCACACGCCCGGAGCCCATAGCATCTCTGCTCCCAGAACCTTGATCATGCTCTTTAACATCAGCGCCGACAAATGCAGCAACGGGATGTTCTCCTGTGCCAGTCCAAGTGATAATGCAATCTCTCTCGTTTTTTTCTTTTGGAGTGAATCCACAAATGCAAGAAATGTCTCCGTATCTACCTGTCCTTTTTTATTCGTCTCAAGGTAATCTCTCTGCACCAGGAATGATACATAGTCATCTACCAGAATAATATTCTGCACCTTTTGATCCCCCATAAACATTTCACGAAAGCTTTCGAGATTGTCACATACCATTTCCTCCACAATGTCTTCAAGCTGATAGCTGCGATATGACACTTGTGTCAGTTCTTCGCGCATGCGAAGCACGCCGGGTCTGATATTTTGTGATGTCACCAGACTATCCTCGTCAAAAAGTGAGATCTGCACACTTCCGCCGCCAATATCGATAAAGGCTGTACGCTTCTCAATAATATTCTGAAAATCCCTGCCCTTTGAAGCCACAGACTTGTAATCCAGAAATCTCTGTTCAGAATTGCTAAGCACTTCGATCTGCAAACCGGTTCGTGTCTGTATCTGGTCTAAAACGATCAGCGAATTTTCCGTCTCACGGATTGCACTCGTACCATACGCCTTGTAAGCGTCGACCTTGTATGATTTCATGATATCCTTAAATTCACCAAGCATCCTGCACAGCTCATCGACTCTGTCATTTCCAAGTTTCCCTGTAAAATAGGAATCTGTTCCCAGTTCGATTCGATGACGGATATGATCGATTTCCTTGATTCCGTTCTTGGTAGAAATCTCATAAATTTTCATTGCAAGCTCATAGGAACCCACATCGATTGCGGCAAAGGTCTTATACGCCATAATCACACCCCTTTCATAAAATACTAATAGTTTCCAAGTATTTTCATGTTTCTCGTTTCTTCACGCAATCCCCGCAACGCATTTCTGACCGCACTATCAGCCAGATTTCCTTCAAAGTCAAGGAAAAACCGATATTCCCAGTTTCTTCCCGGAAGTGGTCTTGACTCAACCTTCGTCATATTCAGTCCATTGTACATCAGATGTGAAAGTGCATGATAAAGCGCTCCGCTCTCATGGTTCACCTCAAAGCACATACTTATTTTGGATGCGTCCTTGGGAAATACCTTT
>JAFOYD010000189.1 GCA_017391545.1 Lachnospiraceae bacterium | reverse complement strand
TTTCCGCGAACCGGGACTTACTCACAAAGCCGACATGGCGTCCGAATCCAAAGCTGCAGTTGCAGGAGGGTATGCTGTAATTACAGGAAAAGGCAACTTTACAGGTACCTTAAAGGGAACCGGAAAGACAAGCAGCTCTGGAAAGGTCGGAAGTGGAATCGCCAGGGAACTCAACTTCAGTATCTCCAGGAAATCGCTTTCGTCCAAGGATATCAGTATCGTGGTTCATGGTATTACAGTGAAGGGCAAAAATACGACTGTTAAGTTTACTTTGTATGACAATGGACAAAAGATCGCTGCAAAAGAATATAGCAGCAAGGCGTATGTAAACGGAACAAACATATCGCTGTCAGTTTCGGCAAAGGGAATCAACTATACCAGTTCCATGTATAAGACTTTGCCTGCGAACCTGATCAAAGTGTCTGATACGAAAAAGGTAGCCGTGGAGTATAAGGACGGCAACAATTATTATTATACAGGAAATCAGATCAGACCTGAGATCATCATTACCGATGCGAGTGGAAACGATATTTCCGCCAACGTTACTGTGACATATGGTGATAATACTAAGGTAGGTCAGGGAACCATTACAATCACAGGAAAACTGGAAAACGGTTATTGTGATATGAAGGTTCTGAAGTTCACAATTCTTCCAAAGTGGATGAAGTGGATGTTCTGAGAATTCCAACGTGTGGAAGGATTAAAATTAAAAGACTGGATACAGGAATCATAAATCAGACAGCGGCACTCGATGACAGGGTGCCGCTTTTGACGTTGTATTTGCACAAATATAGTGCATCTTTTTTGTATACAAACATTGCATGTGAAAAATAACAGATATTTATAAATGAGATTGAACAATAATATGATAAATGGTATAATTATCGTACAATTATAGAAATGCAAATATAAAGTCATAAAATAAATAAAGCTGAAGGGGGAATAAAAGTGTCTCAAAGAAAATTGTTTCGACGCGCGTTGCCTGTGATTTTGAGCGTGGCAATGGTATTTCAGTCAGCGCCGGCTACGGCATTGGCAGCAGAGGGGGATGCACCGCAGATTGTGGAGCAGATCACAGAGGAGACCAGCGAGCCGGAGAGTACATCAACCAAAGAAAGCAGCGAATCAGAAAGTGCGCCAACTGAGGAGGGGAGCAGGACATCAGAGAGTGCATCAACAGAGGGAAGTAGCACGTCGGAGAGTGCGTCAGCAGAGGAAAGCAGGACACCGGAAAGTGCATCTTCAGAAGAAAGCAGCGAGACTGAGAGCGTATCTGATGAGGAAGACAGTGACACAGAGAGCGGGTCTGATGAAGAGAGCAACGAAGTGGAGTCTGAATCCGAGAGTGAATCCGAGACGGAAAGTGCGTCAGAAATGGAAAGTGAATCCGAGGAATTTTCCATGAATCTGCCGCCTCAGATTCCGTTTGAAATTGATGCGACGGATATCTATGCGGGGCTCAATCAGTCAGATCTGGATCTGAATGCTGCAGATGTCAGCGCAGAGAAATATGATCCGCGTGACACAGGAACCATGACAGCGGTGAAATCTCAGGGGCAGACCTCGACCTGTTGGGCATTTGCGCTGACGGCAGCCATGGAGAACTCGATGATCATGCAGGGACTGGCAGACAACAGCATTGACCTGTCTGAGCGTCATCTTGCCTATTTTTCGTATAATACGGGTTGTGACAGTCTGGGGAATGCCTCAGATGACAAGATTGAGACGGATCCGCTCAGGACGTACCGTGATGCAGGCGGCAATACGATCATGCCGACATTTCGATTGATGAACTGGCAGGGTATGGCATCGGAGTCCGGTTATCCATTTAGCGAATCGGCGATGACAATTTCGGCAGATGCTGCGCAGGATGCCGTCGCACTGGCGCATGATGTGTATTTTGTTCCACTAAATGAAGCGACTACAGAACAAAAAAAGACGGTCGTCAAGGAGCTGATTTCCAAGTATGGCAGTGTGGCATGGTCATACGGACATATTTTTGAGGACCAATATTTTAACGAAGAAACAAACGCATACTATAACCCCAATCCTGGTCCGAATCATGAAATTAACATTGTCGGATGGGATGACATGTTCTCGAAGGATAAGTTTGCGACGACACCGGCGGGAGACGGTGCGTGGATTGTAAAGAACAGTTGGGATTCTTCGTGGGGAGATGGAGGTTATTTTTATATCTCCTACTATGATGCTTCACTTGGAAGCGGTAATCCGGCTGCTGCGGCAGTGGCGTGTGCCACAGACTCCTATGATAACAACTATTTTTATGGAAATACATTTTCATACGGCTTTATATCGACGAAAAAAGCAGCGCAGGTTTTTAAGGTAAAAGGCAGCAAAGAGCAGGAGAAGCTGACAGCTGTATCGGTGATGATGGACAGCGACAAGGCAGACTATGCGATTCAAATCTATAAAAATCCTGATATGGTAAATGGTGTCGTGGTCAATCCGGAGTCTGGTGTGCCGATGCTTGATGCGCCTGTGACCGGAACGACAGGATACGCAGGACTATATACGATTGATCTGCCGGAGCCGATAACCTTTGACAAGGATGACGAAATATCGATTGTCATCAGTTTCTCAGAGTATGAAACGTTATGGGATGATGTGAGTGATGAGTGGGAGGTTCCGTTATTTGATGGATCTGGAGATTATAAGGTCAAATTGACCAACACAACGCATCCAGGACAGAGTTTTTATGATCAGGACGGATGGCGAGATGCGCATGATGATGGATTTAGCATCCGGATCAATGCGCTCACTGTGGATGTCAAAGGCTCCGCAGAGGAGGATGCGCGATATAAGGTGACTTTCCTGGATGCAGACGGCAACGTGATCAATGCACAGACGGTCAAGGAAGGAGGCAGTGCCATAGCACCTCCGGCACCAATCAGGAAAGGATACGTATTCAAAAATTGGGACAAGAATTATAATAAGATTGTAGAGGACACGGTATTGAGTCCGGTGTATGAGCTTGCCGATTACACGATTCGATATGAGCTGGGTGGCGGTACCAATGCAGACACGAACCCGACGAAGTATACTGTCGAATCCGACGATATCACGCTGGCAGATCCGACGCGTGAGGGATACGTTTTCCAGGGCTGGTATGAGCAGAGTGACTTCTCAGGAACACCTGTCACAGCCATTCCCAAAGGCAGTGCAGGAGAGCTTACACTGTACGCGAAGTGGAGAAAAGAAGGCCAGGAAGTGCCAAAATACACTGTCATTTTCAAGGATGCAGACGGTAATCAGATCGGAGAGGCACAGCAGGTCGAGGAGGGCACAAATGCCATACCGCCAACAGCACCGGAGAGGGAAGGCTATACATTCAAGGGCTGGAGCGGCAGCTACGAGAAAATTATGGCGGACACGACACTGACAGCGGAGTACACGCCGACGGAATATACGATTACCTATGTGCTGAATGTGAACGGCGCGATTAACGCGGAGTCAAACCCGACGAAATACACCATAGAATCAGACAAAATCGTGTTTGCAGACCCCACATGTGAGGGATATCTTTTCCGGGGGTGGTACGACAACAGCAGTTTTAGTGGGGAAAAGATAACAGAAATCCCAAAAGGAAGTACAGGTGACCGCATCCTGTATGCGAAGTGGCAGGAAGCGAAAGGACTCTGGATGACGGATGTCGATGATCAGATGTATACAGGGAAAGCAGTGCAACCGACGGAATTTACAGTCTATGATGGTCTGACAGAGCTGACAAAGGGCGTGGACTACACCGTCAGCTACCAGAATAACGTGAATGCCAACACGAACGGAGGCGACAAAGCCCCATGCGTCATC
>JAFOYD010000188.1 GCA_017391545.1 Lachnospiraceae bacterium | reverse complement strand
CCTCCACATTCCCCAAAATGAGGACAGGTCTGATTAAGCTCATAGGGTGCCTTTTCCAATACCTCGATCAGTCTTCCCTCAACTTTTCCTTTGCGCTTTTTATTGACCATAAACGAGATCTTCTGCCCAGGTATCGTATTTTTCACGATTGCCGTCTCATCCTAACAGGTTACAATGCCCTTGTTTGGGAAATCAATGCGCTCCACATATCCTTCATAAATCTGTCCTTTTTTCATATCTGCCTCCTTTTTTCTCTAAACATAGAAATAGGGTGCCGTTTTGCCAGCACCCTAAAATAAATTCAACGATTAAATTATTTAACAGTTGTATATTCGTTCTCCTTTGCAGGCTCCTTCTCTTCTTCATCTTCCTCATCATCGAAGAAATCGTCTTCGAAGTCGTCTTCAAAATCATCATCGAAATCATCAAGATAATCAGGTGTCATATAGCGATATACAGCATATGCGATTGCTGCAACTGCTGCAACTGCACCGATAATAGCAAACACCCAAAGCAATGTGTTGCACTTTTTCTCATTGTCCTGCTTAATCTCATTCTTTGCACAATACTTGCTTAACACATCACTGCCCACTAAATTTTTATCCTGCAGATAATCTACTAAATCGTCCCACTTTTTCATTGATAAAACCCCTTTCGTTTCTTTATTATCGTAATAAGTCATTATATTTTATATCATATCACTAATCTGGTAAATTTACCACCCTTTTGTTGGAAAAATTATCAGGAAAAATTATAATCTTTTAAGTTTTGCAAATGCGGCAAACATGATTTTATTTCCATATTCGTCGAAATTGACAGTCACATTAAAGTCCCTGGTATCCTGAATAATGTTGAGTACCGTTCCCTCTCCATATTTGATGTGCTGTACTCTGTCACCAATTCCATACGCAAGTTCCCCGGGCGCCGTAGTCGGTGCTCCCTTGGTGAGCCCGTCAAGCGTTCTGGCAATATAGGGCTTGTTCGCTGCAGGTGTCTCCTTTTTCTTCACAACAGCCTTCGGACGGGAGGCAACGATTTGTGAGAAATCCTTTTTTTCTGCCAGGCGCACATTATTTTGTGCAGGTTTCTTGTCAAATACCGTGTCGCTCAGCGTTTCGCGTTTTGTCCTTGTTATCGCTGCTACCTTTTGACTGTTTGCATTCAGATAGGAAGCCGCTTCTGTCCAGCGATTGCCTCCACTTTGTGTAGCTCCTGCTTGAAATGGTTTGGTCTTGAACAGGTTCCGCTCAAAGGAATCGCTGTCGTAATCCTCCTCATCCCATCTTCTGGCAGACGGCAGTTTATTATCGAGAAGGTCAGAAGGAATTTCCTTTACAAAGCGGCTCACGGCATTAAACTGTGTCTGTCCACGAATCATTCTGGCCTTTGCATAGGTAATGGTCAGATCCTCTTTTGCTCTTGTGATTCCCACATAAGCAAGTCTTCTTTCTTCCTCAATTTCCTCAGGTTCATCGGAGACAATCGTCATATAGCTCGGAAATACTCCGTCCTCGAGTCCCGCCAGATACACCTGGGAAAATTCAAGTCCCTTTGCACTGTGGAGTGTCATCAAAAGTACCCGGTTGCTATCCTTGTCAACGTCATCAATATCAGCCACCAGTGCAACTTCCTCCAGGAATGCAGAAAGCGTAGCTTCCTCACCAAGCGCTTCTTTCTCCATCTCAAAGCTCACGATCTTTGTGATCAGCTCGTCGATGTTGTCAAGTCTGTCCTTTGCATCCTCCTCATCGGATTCTTCCAGCTCTTTCGTATAGCCTGTCGTATCAAGTACATCTGTTATTAAATCTTCCAGAGATTCTGTCTTGAGCTTCGTGCGGAACATTCGAATCATAGTCGCAAAGTCCTTTAGCTTGTCGGCTGCCTTTCCCTTGGCCATCGAAGGAATCTCGTCAATCTCCTGCAATGCCTCGTAAAAGCTGATTCCCATGTGGTCTGCATAATCCTGAACCTTTGTAATACTTGCTGCGCCGATTCCCCGCCTTGGTACATTAATGATTCGCTTTACTGACAGGTCATCCTTGCCATTGTCAATCGTCTTTAAATATGCCAGCACATCCTTAATCTCTTTTCGCGCATAGAAGTTCACGCCGCCTACCACTTTATATGGAATGTTCAGTGCGACAAAGCTCTCCTCGAGAAGTCGCGACTGTGCATTGGTTCTGTACAGCACCGCACACTGGTTATAGTCGCTCACGAGCTCTCGTTTCTTACGTTTAATATCACCCGCTATGTATTCTGCTTCCTCATAGGCGTTGTCAAACGGTCTGAAATGAATCCGGTTTCCGCCTCCCTGATCCGTCCAGAGTGCCTTGTCTTTTCGGCCTTTATTGTTCTTGATCACGGCGTTTGCCGCATCAAGGATATTCTGCGTCGATCGGTAATTCTGCTCCAGCTTAATGACTGTCGCATCCGGATAAACCTTTTCAAAATCAAGAATATTGCGGATATTGGCGCCTCTGAATTTGTAAATGGACTGGTCATCGTCACCCACGACACACAGGTTACGGCTTCTCGATGCCAACAGTCTAATCAGCTCGAACTGCGCAGTGTTGGTATCCTGATACTCATCGACCATGATGTACTCAAAACGGTTCTGATAGTTCTCCAGAATATCCGGGCAGCTCTTGAAAAGCTCCACAGTCTTGACGATGAGATCATCAAAATCAAGGGCGTTATTTTTCTTTAATGCAAGCTGGTACTCTGTATACGCTGCTGCCATCCGCCTTTTTGAATAATCTCCCATCGCTGACATTTCATACTCAGCCGGCGAGATCAACTCATCCTTTGCTGAGGATATCGCATTCAGAATGGTCTTTTCCTTAAGCTGTTTCGTATCAATATTCAGCTTCTTGCAGACATCCTTCATCACACTTTTGGAATCGTCTGCATCATAGATTGTGAAGCTGGTATCGAAGCCCAGACGGTCGATATGTCTCCTGAGGATACGTACACAGGTGGAGTGGAAGGTAGACACCCAGATGCTCTCAGAGCCAAAACCGACAATGTTGTCAACACGCTCCCGCATCTCCCCTGCCGCCTTGTTGGTAAAGGTGATTGCCAGAATGTTCCACGGATTCACGCCCACATTTTCAATCAGATACGCGATTCGTCTTGTGAGCACACTCGTTTTCCCAGAGCCTGCACCTGCCAGGATCAGTACCGGTCCATCCGTTGTGAACACACCTTTCTTTTGTTGTTCGTTGAGTGTATCATATAGGCTCATCGCTTCCATCCTTTCTTTTTGCAAAACTATAATGTCAAGTATATCAGAAAAAGTCATATTATAAAAGCCTTTTTAGATAAAATTCGAACAAATTTTTGGCACTCTTTTCATTT
>JAFOYD010000187.1 GCA_017391545.1 Lachnospiraceae bacterium | reverse complement strand
GATCGGAATGTGGGCTACTCCCATTTTATGGAACATATCCCTGCTTGACAAGGAGCCGATCCTTCAGAGTATCCTTAAGTGCGACCCGATCTTTTATGTGGTCAATGGATACCGAAATGCGATGTTTACAAAGACCTGGTTCTGGCAGGAGCCGGCTGCAACAGCGTATTTCTGGATTCTTACCATCGTACTTTTTGGGTTTGGAGCGCTGATTTTCCGCAGACTGAAAGTACATTTTGCGGATATGCTCTAAAATAAGCGCTGATTGAGTGCACTGAATCGTCACGTTACGTCTTAATAATGGAGAGAGATATGGGAGATAAAAAAGAAGAAATAGCAATTGCAGTGGAGAATGTCTGCAAAGTTTATAAACTCTATGATAAGCCTTCAGACAGACTGAAGGAAGCCCTGAAGCTTACCAGGAAAAAGAAGTATCACGAAGCGCATGCGCTTTCGGATGTCAATTTCAATGTAAAGCAGGGTGAATGTGTAGGGATTATTGGAACAAACGGTTCCGGAAAATCCACGATTTTAAAAATAATAACCGGCGTTCTCAATCCGACCAGCGGAAACGTTACGGTCAATGGCCGTATCTCGGCACTTTTGGAGCTGGGAGCAGGCTTTAACATGGAGTATTCCGGCATTGAGAACATTTATCTGAACGGAACTATGAACGGATTTTCAGAGGACGAGATCAATGCGAGAATGCAGGATATCCTTGATTTTGCTGATATCGGTGACTACGTGTACCAGCCGGTAAAGACGTATTCGAGCGGTATGTTCGTGCGTCTTGCTTTTCGGTGGCGATCAACATTGATCCGGAGATTCTCATAGTGGATGAGGCACTTTCTGTGGGAGATGTTTTTTTCCAGGCAAAGTGTTATCACAAGTTTGAAGAGTTTAAGCAGATGGGGAAGACCATCATGATCGTAAGCCATGACCTGAGCAGTATCGCAAAGTACTGTGACAGGGTCATTTTGCTCAACCAGGGCGTGAAGCTTGGTGAGGGTGAACCAAAGGAAATGATCGATGATTTCAAGCGTGTGCTTGTCGGGCAGTATGAGCTGCCGGAGTCAAAGTCTGACCAGAGCCTGTTAAATGATGCCGAGGTGAAGGAAGCAGTTCAGCGCAAGAGTGAGAAACAGAAACAGGCAAGAGAAGAAAAGGCGGACAAAGAAAAGACTAAAACGCTTGAGTATGGGACAAAGGAAGCCCAAATCGAAGAGATCTATCTGACGGACGAGCGTGGAACAAAGACAAACTCGATCGTAAAAGGTTCGGATTTTGGAATCCATATGCGGGTGAAATTTAACCAGAGTCTGCCGGCACCCATCTTTGCATTTACCATAAAAACTGCAAAAGGTACAGAGATTACGGGAACCAATACCATGTTTGAAAAAGCCTTTTTGGAGCCTGTGCAGGCGGGCACCATAAAAGATGTATGCTTTACACAGAAAATGTCCCTTCAGGGTGGCGAATATTTATTATCCTTTGGCGTGACAGGGTATGAGGGTGATGATTTCAAGGTCTACCACAGACTGTATGATGCGCTTGATGTGATGGTTGTATCAGACAAAAATACGGTAGGATACTATGATATGGACTCTAAGGTTGAGGTAAAGGATGTATAGAGCCACACATATAATTTTAAATTTTAAGGTAACAGGTGAGGAGCGGTATGAAAGATAACAGGGAAATCATACAGGAAAAAATAGGCAGTGTAGTGATGGATTTTACGTATTATGCGGGAAAGGATCTGTATTCCGATGGAGCGATTGAGGATGAGATGCTTGAGATCGCCATGAATCACGCGCCTGAAAGCTTTCCAAAGATTATTGAAGAGAAAAAAAGCTGGCCGATTTTTTATCATTTTTCTCCGTTTCGTACCAACATTATCGACTGGATTCCATTTAAAAAGACGGATAAAGTGTTAGAGATTGGAGCAGGCTGTGGCGCGATAACGGGCGCACTTGCGAAAAGAGCGGGTAGTGTGACCTGTATTGATCTGTCTAAAAAGCGAAGCATGGTCAATGCATACAGAAATCGTGACTGCGATAATATCACGATCATGGTCGGAAATTTCAAGGATATCGAGCCGCATCTTGGCAATGATTACGATTATGTCCTGTTGATCGGTGTGTTTGAGTACGGACAGGCGTATATCGGTGGTGAGACACCTTATGAGGATTTCATGCGGATCTGTAACCGTCACAGAAAGCTTGACGGCCGCATGATCATTGCCATTGAGAATAAATTTGGACTGAAATACTGGGCCGGTTGCCGTGAAGATCATCTGGGAACCTATTTCTCTGGTCTTGAGGGTTATCATGAAGGCGGATCGGCAAGAACCTTCACGAGACATGGTCTTGAAAAAATCCTGGAAAAAGTAGGAATTTACGAATATTCATTTTATTATCCGTATCCGGACTATAAATTTATGACGACGATTTATTCAGACAGATACCTTCCCAAAAAAGGTGAGCTGACGAACAATCTGCGAAACTTTGACAGGGAACGGGTGCTCTTGTTTGATGAGAAGCAGGTGTTTGATCAGATTATTGATGAGAAAGAGTTTCCTCTTTTCTCAAACTCCTATCTCCTTGTGGTAGGTGGAGCACCAAACGTGATTTATACAAAGTTCTCAAACGACAGGGCAGCGAAGTGGGCAATCAGCACAAGTATTGTGCGCGATACGCCCGGACAGGTTCATGTCGAAAAGAGACCGGATACAAGTGCTGCGTGGGAGCATATCAGCGATACAAAGCATGCATATGAGCGTCTTTCAAGACGCTATGAGGGCACAAAGATTGCAATCAACCGTTGTACAGCAATCGATGACGATGTCAGAAACGGATTGGCATTTGAGTTCTGCAATGGCGTCACACTGGAAGCGAAGCTTGATGAGTGCCTGATGAGGGCAGATGTAGCGGGCTTTAAGGCACTGATCGATGAATATCTGTATTGGCTTAGCTACAATGAAGATGTGTATAATGTCAGTAACATGGACTTTATCTTTCCGAATATTCTTGTCGATGGTGACAGATGGAATGTCATTGACTATGAGTGGACCTTTGACAGGCATATTCCGGCGAAAGAGATCGCTTTCCGTGCTTTTTATAACTATACGCTTGGCGGTGGCACAAGAAAGGCCTGCGAGGAGCTTCTGATGAAGGATATCCTGGGATATACGGATGAGCAGATCAAGGACGCATTGGCAAAGGAACGCAGCTTTCAGCTTCAGATCACGGGCAATCATGCTTCTGTTGAAACTATGCGTGAGCTGATCGGAAACAGGGCATATGAGCTTTCGGGTATGCTGACCTATTGGAATTATGCGGATAAAAAGTTCATCTCGAAAGTGTATGTGGACTACGGACAGGGCTTTCATGAGGAGAACTCGGTAGAGCTCAGAGACTGCTTTTTTGCAGAGCAGTATCTTCGATTTGAATATGATATTCCACAGGATGCGGTACGGATTCGAATCGATCCCTGTGAATATCCATGTACGGTGACGATTCGTGAGATTAAGGTCGGAGACAGAATCTATACGTCAGATGTCATCGAGACACAGGG